>JAPKDT010000351.1 GCA_028822475.1 SAR324 cluster bacterium | reverse complement strand
AAAATACTTTTGCAGATTTAACGAATTTTCTTTTGATTTTCAGCAGTGGTTATTATCAACGAAACTAGCCTTGCAGGCTGTGTTTTCTTGAACCGTTTATGAGAACAAAAGACAGATAAATTCAGTATATATTTCAGAAATTCATAATTTAATAAATTTAGCAAACGAGATTATATGAAAATGAAAAATAACGAGAACACTAAATTGCTAGCCCGATGGAGTATTTTGTTACTCTTTTGGATGCTGATTGGAACGGTTGTCCAGAGTGCTGAAATAAATGAGACTGCTCTTCAGAATATGATTCGTGACTCTAAAGCAAGAGCGGCAATGGTGGAACAAGTACGAGAAGCAGTAGTACATATTCGCGTTGAAAAATCTCTTAATCGCTCAGGTAACAGCTTACAAAATCCCTCCAGCCAAAATAATAATGGAGCAAAACAGTTTAAACAACAGGGACTTGGTAGTGGTTCCATAATGAGCAAAGACGGTTATATTTTGACCAATAATCACGTCGTTGGAGGCTCAGACCGTATTTTGGTAAGACTGCATGATGGACAGGAATTCGAAGCCGAATTGATAGGAGCCGATCCTCCTTCAGACATTGCTGTGATTAAAATTACGGCGAATGAACTGAATCCTATTCAAATGGGTAATTCAGATGAGATACAAGTAGGAGAAACAGTGATTGCCATTGGTAATCCTTTTGGATTGACCCAAACCGTCACTCTGGGCATCATCAGTGCCAAAGGACGTTCTAATGTAGGCATCACAGACTATGAAAATTTCATTCAAACCGATGCCGCAATCAATCCCGGAAATAGCGGTGGTCCGCTAATTAGTCTTGAAGGGAAACTTGTTGGTGTGAATACAGCCATTTTTTCTAAAAACGGAGGTTACCAGGGAATTGGTTTTTCGGTGCCGGTCAATATGGCCCGAATAATTATGCAGGATTTAATAGAAGAAGGTAAAGTTTCCCGGGGCTGGTTAGGTGTCGGGATCCAGGATATTACTGCAGAATTAGCAAAAGCATTTGGAGTCAAGAACACAAAAGGTTCATTAATCACCAAAGTAATGTCTCCCTCTCCAGCAGAAACTGCGGGGTTGAAAAAAGGAGATATTGTTGTTCGAGTCAATCAGAAAAAAGTAAAAGACAGCAGTCAACTCAGAAACTATATTGCTGAGGCAGGTGCTTGGGCTGATGTAACATTGGAGGTGATTCGTGAAGGGAACTTGAAAATTTTTAAAGTAACCCTGGATGAACTGAAATCCGCCTCAACGTCTACACCACTCAAAACAGAGTCCTTGCTAGTTTTAGGCATACTTGTTCAAGACCTGAGTCCGGATGTGATTAAACGCCTTGGATATGATCCCGGAACTGGAGTGGTGATCTCTGAAGTCAAATCCGGATCTCCCGCAGATCAGGCAGGACTTCAGGCAGGGATGGTGATTGCGGAAGTCAACCGGCATCCTGTCAGAGACGAAAAGGAGTTTCAGAACACTTTAAAAAACATCAACACTGATCAAGGAGTTTTGTTGCTGATGGTGAGACCTAAAGGTTCGCAGTACATCATTATCAAATTAAGATAAAAATATAATTTGGCCAACCCAAGGACATACGGTTTTTCAGATATGTGGATCCATGAGTTGGCCAGTTCATTCTGCTTTCGATTATGATAATCGAAAGCAGAATGAACTAATTATTAAGCAGATTTCATTCTTCAAGCTGTAGGAACATTGTAGCGGTAACCAACACCATAAACTGAAACAATGCATTCATCTACACCATTTTTTGCAAGTTTCCTGCGTAAATTTTTTACATGCGTGTCGATGGTACGGTCATAA
>JAPKDT010000350.1 GCA_028822475.1 SAR324 cluster bacterium | reverse complement strand
AGGTACGCTTAATCGTTTCAACTTTCCAACAAGAATGAAATGTTAGTTTGAAATAGCTAGCCAATTTTCACAAATAAAATTAACTCTATGATTTTTAATTTGACATAAATTAAGCAGTATAATTCCATTAAGAAGAGACTAAACTAAGTGTATCTTGTGAGAATCAGGTTTATACAAATGAGGGAAGTAATTGATCTGGAATCAGTTTAATTTGTCCAGGAAAAAGGTTGACCATGCCCCTTTGTTTTTAAGTTCTACATCACCTCTTGGTGTAAAACTTCCGGCATCTTCCAGATAATCTTTAGTTTTTTCTGATATATGAATTTTACCACTTTCGCTGCTGCTTTCAAGCCTTGCCGCAATATTAACCGAGTCCCCCCAGATATCAAAGGTACTACCGGTGGTTCCCGCAATTACCGGACCTGAATGAATACCGATCCGGAGTTCCCAGCAGGGCTTTCCCAGTGCTTCAAACTGAATGTTGGTACCTTCAACAAACTTGAGCAAGTCTATTGCAGCAGCACAGACTTCTTGTGCATGGGTTTTTTGCTGAGACGGTATTCCACCAACACACATATAGCAGTCGCCAACCGTCTTGACCTTGAGTACATTGTGTTTTGAAATAATTCTGTCGAAACCACTGAAAAAAGTGTTGAGAGTCTCCAGAAGCTCACCGGGATCACTGTTTTCCACTAAATTGGTGAAACCGACAAAATCTGCAAAAAGAATACTTGTTGCTGAATAGTACTGCCCCTTCATTTGGCTAGGCTGCTCTTCAGTTTTGCCTTCCGCAACCGAGACTCCTGTAGAATTTAATTCTTTTTCCAGCATGTGTACGATTTGATCTGATAAGAGCCGCAAACCGTCGATCTGTTGATGATCAAGATTTTTTGGGTTAGGATCAAATACACAGAGTGTACCTATTGAAAAACCACGAGAGCTCATCAAAGGCAAGCTGGCATAAAATCGGAAGCCGGGATCGAAAGGCATGTTTTTCCAGTTCTTAGTCCGATGATCCTCTAAAATATTTTCAATAATAAGTGGCTGCCCTGGTTTGGCAAGACCAAACTGACAAACCGAAATTTCCCGTGGCATTTCTTCCATCATGTCGATTTGTTCAGGCTCAAAACCAAAACTAGCCTTACACTGTTGGACACTTGAACCCAGGATATTGATAGTACTTTGAGGACAACCTGTAAGGTACGTAGCAACCTGAGTCATGGAATTGTAACGGGATTCACTGCTCAGGTTTAGATCTAATATTCCAAGACGCTTAACTTCTTCAATACGCTGGTCTTCATTAAACAGATTTTGTACAGGAACTATTCCGGCTTTAACTCCAGCTTCCCTCAGCATTTCTAAATGCTCTTTTTTTTCAGATTCTTCCATAAATACCACATATTTTCTACTAGAAAGTCAACTTTTCTGAGGGTAAAAGAAGTGGGCTGAGGAAACATCAAGGTTGTCCTCAGCACCAGAGTTCAAAATTTCCCCCAGTTTATGCAAATGATACGTTATCAGAATTGCGCATTATTGAAAGCTTAAAACAAAAAACATTTTACTCCTGATTATTTCAAATAGAATACAAAAACAAACTTTGGGAAGAGAGAATAAATATTGGAGTTGGATCTTGTTAAAATTTTAATTAAATGAAAGGATTCCAGGTCAGCAGGTATGTTCTAACACAGCAAACCAGGCAAAAGAGGGGCAAACTTAAAAAATTCTGAGTAGTTAATTTAATGGTATTTGTGATCTGCAAAAGATAAACAAGGAAGTTCCGAATCAACGAATCGCTAAATCCCGGATTTTATTATTTGAAACAATGCTTGAGTCAGCATTGTTAAAC
>JAPKDT010000064.1 GCA_028822475.1 SAR324 cluster bacterium | reverse complement strand
ATCAGTAATCCGCTAATGAACTTATTCCCGGCTATTTAGCTGTGCTGTCACTTCGAGCACAGCGATGAATCTTTTTTATGTTATCTCTCTAGTATCATTACGATTTACTCCTACGCTCTAAACTAAATACTGTGGGATTCAGACTTTTTTGCGAACTCTTTATATTTAAAATAAAAAAAATATGACTGATATAATAAAAGATTTAGCCACTGAGAAAACCGTAAATGGAATCAATATTCCAAAACGGCCCAAAATAAAACAAGGTGCATTCCAAATATATACCGGTGAAGGAAAAGGTAAAAGTACTGCTTCGCTTGGTTTAATGCTCAGGGCGCTTGGTTCTGGAATGCATGTTTACTACGTGCGGATGCTGAAACCTCGCTGGAAAACAGGTGAATTGAAACTCTGTCCGGAAAACTTTCATCCAAACTTAACTTTCCGCAATGTACCGCATTATTGGGCGCTTTGTGTAAGCAAAACTATTCCTGAAGACGTGGAAACGATGACACTAAAAATGAAACCTGAAATGGAAGATCTGCACGAAATAGTTAAGTCCGGAAAGTACGACATGATAATTGCGGATGAAATTAACTACTGCATTTTCAGAGGACTGCTTCCGTTAGAGAAAGCGATTCAAATTGTGGAGGATCGACCTAAAAATGTGGAATTGGTTTTCACCGGTCGTCATGCGCATCCTGAACTGGTTGAACGTGCGGACCTGGTTACGGAAATGAAAAAAATCAAACATCACTTCGACAAGGGAATACGTGCCAGAATAGGTATTGAATTTTAAGCCACCCGTTTACTTGACCTAATTATTTCTGCAAAATGCTCTTTGCCCGTATATATTTTCCTTTGGCATTAGGTTATGCCATTTCCTATTTTTACCGCAACGCCAATGCTATTATCGAAGGAGATCTGGTACTGGAACTTGGGCTAGGTGCTGCTGATTTAGGTCTTCTAACCAGCGTTTATTTTATCTCTTTCGCTGCATTTCAGTTACCTCTTGGAGTCCTGCTTGACCGCTACGGTCCACGCCGGACAGAATCTATCCTGCTTTTATTCGCCGCACTTGGTGCTCTACTTTTTGCGCAGGCAGAATCACTTTCCGGATTGATTGTGGGCAGATTGCTGATAGGCTTAGGTGTTTCCGCGTGTTTGATGGCGGCATTCAAGGCCTATGTGCTCTGGTTTTCCAGCGAACGTCTGGCTATGATCAACGGCCTGCAGATGGTAGCAGGCGGTCTGGGTGCTCTCGGAGCGACAATTCCTTTACAGAATGCTCTTTCATATACGGATTGGCGTGGAGTTTTCAATGGTCTGGCAGTCATTACAGTCTTTGCTTCAATCTGCTTATGGGTGTTTTTGCCGGAAAACAAAAGAACTGATGAAAAACTTCCATCGCTGAAATTACAACTCAAAGAAATGGGTGAGGTCTTCCGGAGTCGTATTTTTTGGGATATTGCCCCTCTGGCTGCAATTTCTCAGGGTGCAAATATGGCGATAAATGGACTCTGGATGAAACCATGGCTGAGGGATGTGGCAGGTCTAAACAGTGATAATGCAGCTCAACTTTTGTTTGTAATGACGTTGGCTTTTATTGGCGGTTTTTTGACTCTGGGAATAATTGCCGAAAGACTCTCTCAGCTTTTTGATATCCGTCCGATTTCAATTTCTGTTTTCGGAATGACTTTATTTTTATTTATACAAGGTACGATGATTTTCGGCGGTTTCGGCAGTCCTTTAATCCTAGTTCTTTTGCTCGGATTTTTTGGTACAGCAAGCGTTCTGGTTTATGCCGGATATGCGCAAATATTTCCTAAATATCTTTCCGGACGTGTAAGTACTATTCTTAATTTACTGGTTTTTATCTGTGCCTTTATTTTACAATGGGGTGTCGGAGTCATTATTGAGATGTGGCCTGCAACAGAAACTGGTTATGATCCGGAGAGCTATCAGGCCGCGATTGGTGTGCTGTTTTTGCTGCAGGCAGCGGGGCTGATCTGGTATTTTTTATCACTAAAACTTAGCAGAAAAAGGGTTTTTTGATTTAACTGCTAATTCATTTTTTCAAAGATACGGATAATTTCCTTTATTTTAAGAGCAGCTTCCTCGGAACTTTTAGATGAGATGGCGTCATTGACACAGTGCTTCAAATGGCTTTCCAGAATTCCGGACTCAATTTTACGCATTGCACCTGTCACTGCCCTGGTTTGCGACAGCAGATCCATGCAATATCGCCGTTCCTCAATCATGGTTTGAATTCCGCGAACCTGTCCCTCAACCTTTTTTAGGCGGACAAGCTGATTTTCGTGACTTGGGTGCATTGTTGACTCCTTTAAATGATGTATGCGTTGGATATACCTTATGGGGGTATTAATAAAGAGTCAAGTAAAATCCCGGTTTCAACTTATCGGCATGGCTCGTCAAGCTAAAATTCTGTTATGCCGCAAGTAAGTGTAATCCTGCCAAGTTGGAATCGTGCCGCCTGGCTGACAAAATCCATTCAATCGGTTTTGGATCAGAGTTTCCGTGATTTTGAACTGATAGTAGTGGATGACGCTTCCGACGATGCTACTGCGGAAATTCTCGAAAGCTATTCCGGAAATCTTAGTAGCATTACTTTTACAAAAAACCTGGGAGTCAGTGCCGCAAGAAACGCGGCTGTTTCAAACTGTGATAGCGAATGGATCGCATTTCTGGATTCAGATGATTTTTGGCATCCTGACAAATTACAGAAACAAATCGCTCAAACTTCAATTCGAGCGGAATGTCCGATTCATTTCACCGATGAAATATGGATCAGGAACGGGGTCAGGGTTAATCCGAAAAATAAGCATCAAAAACTTGAGGGCTGGATTTTTAAACCAAGTCTGGAACTTTGTTTGATCTCTCCTTCAACTGTGCTGTTGCGGCGTGAGCTGTTTGAAGTTCACGGTTTGTTTGACGAAAACCTGCCGATTTGTGAAGACTACGATCTTTGGCTGCGTTTGACCGCTCAGCATCCAGTGGCGCTGCTGAATGAAAAATTGATGACACGTCACGGTGGACATGCGGATCAGCTTTCTCGGAGTGACTGGGGGATTGACCGCTACCGTGTGCAATCAATTATCAAAATACTTAATACGGAAAAATTGCGTCCAGAGGACCGTTCTGCCGCAATTGTGGTGCTCCAGAAGAAATGCGGTATTTTAGTTAATGGTTTCCGCAAACGTGGCAAATTAAAAGAGATAGAAAAGTATGAAAAAATTGCTAATCAATATGAAATTTCCTGAAAGAAAATAATATGAAAGAAATTAAATCAGACTTTAAAATACGTCTGGCTGAAGTAGCCGACGTGGCAGAGATTTTGGCATTAATTAAAGAGCTAGCTCTTTATGAACATCTTTTGGATGAAGTTGTCGCAACAGAAGAACTGCTCAAAGAAACACTGTTTGGCATCAACTCTCCAGCAGAAGTTCAACTCGCTTATGCGGAAGATGGAATTCTCGGATTTGCGTTGTATTTCCGCACATTTTCCACTTTTTTGGGACGTCCAGGAATATATCTTGAGGATCTGTATGTACGTGAAAGTGCCAGGGGACGAGGAGTAGGTGAAGCATTGTTGCGCCAACTTGCACATCGAACCCTGGAAATTGGCGGTGGACGATTAGAATGGGCGGTGTTGAACTGGAATGAACCCGCAATTGGTTTTTATCAGAAAATGGGTGCGGCTCCTTTGGACGAATGGACAACGTACAGGGTGACTGGGGAAAATTTGCAGGAACTGGCAAAAAACTGATTGTGGCAACTCTATCTTCTTTTATATTTTGATTCCGGCACTGGCTTTTCTTTGAGCGGTTCATCTTTTAAAGTCTCATCTTTTGAAGTTTCATCTTTTTTTGCTAATACTTTTGTTTTTCTCTCTTCTGTTATCTGGTCGTAAACTCTTTGCAGAACACTATTTGTCAGCGCGTGTGCACTGTCATCGACAAAATCCTTACAGAGTTCCACAGCCTCATTGATGATAACGCTGTGTGAGAGTTCCGGATGGTGATAAAGTTCGTAAGCAGCTAATCTTAAGATATTCCGGACAGTTGCAGAAAGTCGGTTCAACTTCCAGTGTTCGAGATTCCTTCGTAAATAACGATCAATGTGTTTGCGGTGCAGGAGTGTACCTTCCACTAATTCCCGTGCATACAGTTTTACTTCAGGACTAGTGTCAAGCTGCTCCAGAAAACGGTCAGCATGTTTCATGGCTTTACTTTCCAGCAGTTCTGCCTGATACAGTGCCTGCAGTGCGTATGATCTACCTTGGTGGCGCATATTATAAATCTATTATTAGTTTTACCCCGCACCTAAAAAAGTACAGAGATTGTTCATTGCGGTTCATTCGCAACTCTGTTTTAGCTACCTTGCAACAATATTTTCTCAGGTAGTAAGCGCAACATGAAGTTTTTGTACGAGTGCCTGATTATAACCGTGTGAAGTCATATTCGCTACAACCCGCCCCCTCAAGGGATAACCCAGCAAATAAAGATCACCGATGAGATCGAGGATCTTGTGCCGTATAAATTCGTCTGGATAACGCAGGTCTGTGTTTATCACTTTCCCGTCATGCAAAATTATATGTGAATCAAGATAACCGCTGCCGACTGTTCCTGTTTTTTGTGCCAGATCAATATTTTCGAAAGTGTTGAATGAACGTGCCGGCGCAATATCGAGGTCAAATGAATTCTGAGCAGAATTAAAGGTCAGTTTTTGCTCACCGATGGGTGCAGTATAATCAATGCGCATCTTGACTTCAAAGCCTTCAAACGGTTCCACATAGAGGTGTTTTTCTGTCAATTTTTTACGTCCCACCTGTATCGGCGCCAAAACGACTGCCTCTTTTGCCGGAACATCCTGATCCTGGACACCTGCTTCTTTAATAAGTTCACTGAAATCCTGAGCAGAACCGTCGACATTTGGAATTTCCTCATCCACTTTTGCTAAAACATTGGTAATACCTGCCATATGCAACGAAGCCATCAAATGCTCGACTGTACGTACCCTACGATTTTCGCGGGCCAAAACAGTAGAATTGGCACTGAATGATTGCTGTTTCACCGATTGAGAAAAATTTTCTATATTCGTGATGTGCGCTGGTAAAGAAGTATCATCCAAAGTTTGAAAAACAACACCTGAATTCGGGTCGAGGGGACTTAAAATTACACCTGTGTTGCGTCCCGTCAAAAGCCCTTTTCCATTCAAAACAACATTTCCTTTCAATGTTCGCTGCGGACGTTCAGAGTCCTTGAGCCTTACTGCTCCTGAAGGTATGATCGGATCGATAATTTTGGCAACCTCCATCCTAGTATCTGAAGCCAGATCTTTAACTCTCTCGGGTGGTTTGTTTGAAAGTACAACCGCAATTTTGTCGAGCAATATTTCTAAACGCAGGGGTTTTTCCATAAAATCCACCGCCCCAAGTTTAATCGCGTTTACTGCAGCGTCAATTCCGGCGTGTCCGCTCATCATAATAACGGGCAGTTCAGGATAGGTTTCACGAAGTTTACTGAGAATCGCCATTCCATCTATCCCGGGAAGCCAGATATCGAGGAGTACTAAATCAGGTGTTTGCTGCTCCAATTTTTCAAAAAAACTAATTGAGTCATGACAGGACATTACTGGATATCCCTCATCCGATAAGACGTTCTCAAGTGTTTCACGTATTGCTGCCTCGTCATCCACTATGCAGATAGTTTGCGATTTTGTCATGGTAGAGTTTTTGTTAATGTTATTAGCAATTCCTTCATTGTTAAAAATTATATTTGAGCAAATCACCCTGTTTGAGTCTTAATTCAGAGGCACGTCCAGCCTCAATCTCCAGCACAAAATTAGCCGGATCAGGAGGTGCAAGGATTACTGGTTTTTCTCCTGGAATTGCCGGTTGAACATTCCTGAGAATGTGTACAATCCGATAATTGTCCAGCCAGATGATGTCCAAAGCAAACTGCATGTCTTTCATCCAGAAACGATGAGTTTTACGTTTTTCAAAGACAAACAGCATACCCCAGTCTTTTTTCAGTCCGGAGCGTTTTCCCAAACCTAAACTCCTTTTTTGCGAAGTGTCGGCAACTTCTACAGGAATTTCAATTCCCGCTGATGTTTTCACAAAAGCATGCGCATATTTAATCTGCTTGGCAAACGCGCTTCCACTACCAAAAAAGACAATTGAGCAAAAAGAAATGGTGATCGTGTAAAAAATAAAATTACGCAAAATCATGCTTCTGCCTTTGCGAGTTTAGTCAGCCGTTTTTTTACCATTTTTTGTTTGAGCAAGGGTAAATGATCAATGAACAGGACACCATTCAAATGGTCAATTTCGTGCTGCAGGCAGATGGACATCATGTCTTCTGCGGCCATTTCTTGTGTTTTTCCGGTGACATCCTGATATTCGACTATTATTTTTTCCGCACGCTGGATTTCACCACGAAACTCAATGACACTTAAACAGCCTTCTTCAGAGACAGTAGTTCCGGATTGTTTCACAATTTCAGGATTAATGAAAACATGAGGTTCACGCAATGAGACATCTTCTTCACCGCTTTTTAAGTCAATGACAATTATTCTTTTGAGGATACCTGTCTGAATGGCTGCCAGGCCAATGCCACTAGAAACGTACATTGTCTCCAGCATAGACTCCGCGGTTACGGCAAGTTCCTGATCAAAAACTGTAACTGCTGATGTCTTCCTCCTCAATATTGGCTCTGGGAAAGTATATATTTCTAAAATTGCCATTACTCTTTTTAGCGTGAATAATCACTGTCAATGCTGGAGTTTAATATTAATTTAGTTTAGATTTTAACCAAATTGATGCTCAAACACAATCCGTGAAGTACAAAAAACGACATGAATAAGCGCTTTGTCTTGAAGGCAGGTGTTATCCTGAGTTAGTATGCGTCATGATTTGGTTATAATATTTTTCCTCTAAACTGAACGTAGAGCAATGAAAACTGGATTTTATACAAATCCTATTTACCTAGAACATGACACAGGTTCACATCCGGAAAACGCAAACCGCCTGAGGGCAATCCTGAAAAAACTTGAGTCTGAGGACTTGATGGGGAAATTTAAAGTAGAGCCCGGACGTCCCGCAAGTTCTGCGGAAATAAAAATGCTGCATACAGAAAAACTTGTCTCAGAAGTAGAAGCTGCTTCTGAAAGTGGAGCTCAAACTCTGCACACTCAGGATTGTGTAATTTCAGCGCAAACTTATAAAGCTGCTTTGCATGCGGTTGGATCAGTACTGGACGCAGCACTTGAGGTTGCTGAACGCAGACTCGATAACGCATTTTGCGCAGTGCGTCCACCAGGGCATCACGCGGAATTTGACTCAGCAATGGGTTTTTGTTTTTTTAACAATATTGCACTTGCAGCAGAATTCTTAAGCAGGAAGATGGGATTTAAACGTGTACTGATTGTTGATTTTGATGTGCATCATGGAAACGGGACACAGCATTTTTTTGAGGAACGGGCCGATATTTTTTACGTCAGTCTGCATCAGGATCCACGTACCTGTTTCCCCGGAACAGGTTTCGCGGAGGAACGCGGAAGAGGTGCCGGCACAGGATATACCTTGAATGTTCCTGTTCCTCCCGGAATGGAGGATACAGAATATTTGCAAACCTTTTACACAGAAGTTAAACCTAGATTGAAGGAATACAATCCCGACTTTGTTTTGATCTCTGCCGGATTTGATGGACATCGTGACGATCCTTTAGCTTCGTTAAATTTAACGGAATCGACATTCAGGGAATTGAGCTTTGAATTAAAACGCTTGGCCGAACAGACTGCAGGAGGGCGGATTCTCAGTATGCTAGAAGGTGGATATGATTTAAACGCTCTTTCCTCTTGTGTCAGGGAGCATTTACTGGTTTTAGCCGAGGAAAAATAAGGTCGCTATATTTACGCTACTTTGTCACTTTTTTTCCAGAAGATCCTTCTGTTCCTCAGGGATTTTGTACTTGCTGTTGTAAAGAAAATATGGGATACCGCCCAGGAGATAAACTCCAAGTTGGACAATGACGAAAAGATTAAATATGTCCGCGCCTCCGGAAAAGCCTGCCAGTTGGTAAAGTGATTCAAAGGCTGCATGTCCAATACCGATCCCACCCGGGGCTAATGGAATCGCAACCGTGATCAGGCCGATTGGCATCAGAAAAAACTGCGTGGCCAATTCCATTTCTTTAAGACCCATCAAATGCGCTACCTGGAAAAATAGTAGTGCGATTAAAGTGTGGATTCCAATGGCCAGCAAAAGTGTCAGCAATAAAGTGGATTTTTGGTGCTGATAACTTTTGAACGCTGAATAAACTTTGAGACTTATTTTTTTTGCAGGCAGACGCTGGAAGAGGCGGATAAAAGGGTCGCGGCCTTCTTTGAACGGAAACACGGCAATCGCATAAAATACTACTGTACCTCCAAAAAGAACGGTGATCATCCAGGCGAGAGAGTGCAGACGTTCCTGAGATAAAATCAGTTCAAGGTTTAAGACAAGCGCTAAAAAAGCCATCACGATCAAACCGAATAAGCCGACAATTCTGTCAATCAGCAAAGTCATAAACGCCCGTGTACGCCCCTCTTCATGTTGGGCCTTGATAACGTAATAGCCCTTGACCACGTCTCCGGTAACTGCACCCGGAAGTGTTGTGTTGAAAAAGTTTCCGATCCAAGTCAGTATAAAAGTTTGCTTTGGTTTAACCTGAACACCGATCGCGCGTAGCAGTAACCACCAACGAAATGTCGCCATTGGTACCACCACTAAAACAAGTACTCCTACCATCAAGGCAAGTATTTCCGGAGCATCCTTGAAGAGCATTAATTTTTCAAAATTAAGCCGTCCGCTTTGGACAAGGTAAACCAAAATACTACCGACAAGCAGAATTTTGAGTAATATTATCAATAGTTTTTTCATTGCAAAATCAATAATAATAAACGCCAACATTTAAAATCAACAAAACTGATCCTGCAAAATACAGTACTTTTCTTGTCTGTCTGCAACTCCAGCAGCGTCCCAAAATCCACAAAAATGAAAAGTTAATACTGAAAGTCAAAGGCCAGATCCAGCCGTTTAAAAACCAGCCGAAGCCTAAGTAAACCAGACCGTGAACGGTTTCAGTCAGGATCGTTCCTGCCCCGATTGGCGTATTGCATTTTCTGCAATGGCCTCTGCTCAGCACAAATGACAAGACTGGAATATTTTCAAACCAGCTGAGTTGGTGCCCACATGAAAAGCAAAAAGATCTGGCCGGTGTGGCTAAACTGAGTGTCCGTTTCCGGATGTGCTTTTTCAGGTAAAGTGACAAATCAGGGGATGTCAACAAGCTTGAGCGCTGTTCATCGTCTGCAAACTGCAGCGGAAGACGATCCAGACAAACACTGACAAAACTGCCTGCAATCAAACCAAGTACAGCCCAAATGCCAATTTCAAAATACTCCACTCATTCTCCGGTTCAGGCTCATCATCTGAGGAGGGATTTGATACATCATTACTGCTGGTACATCCTAAAAATACTCGCAATACGCGTCAACCCTTTCTTTGAGGTTCCTGTGAATTTGTAGGTAATGACAGAACCAGGTGGTGGAGGATTTCGCCACTCGCTGACTTTGAAACCGCTGCCAATGAGGAAAATATGACCACTTTTTTCTTTTAGCATTAACGCACCCATCATACCGCTGAATTTATCTTTACCGGGAAGTATTTCAATCACTGTCGCTTCTGCATCCTGCCATGGTTTAAGTTTAAGCAGATCATCACTTCTACCACTGTGATACAGTGAATATGCTCGATGCAGAATAAAGCCTTCACCGCCTTTTTTGATTATCTCAACCAGCATTTTCAGTAGTGCGT
>JAPKDT010000349.1 GCA_028822475.1 SAR324 cluster bacterium | reverse complement strand
AAAACTCGCCGTTGCGTGATTTGAAAAATGTTGTGCTGACTCCTCACAGTGCTCCTGACAGCGAATGTTACGTTCGCTCTGTCAGAAACGCGCTGGAAAATCTGCTCAAAATTTCAAAAGGTGAAGCTCCGCAATCCCTCGCGGTTGACCATGAAAAAGAAACCCGTAAGTTTCTGGAGCGCTTTCCGGATGTTAAATTCTCTCCTTCCTGACTCTTCCAAAGAAAGCTGAAACAAAATGGACTCTGTTTTGCAGTATACAAAACAGTAAATTTTAAATTGGCATAGTCGCAAATCTGGAAATGAAGGAGCAGGTTGTAATGAATCCGTATTTTGAGCTAGGTGTAGAACCTGGCGTATCCCCTCAAAGATTGAAACAGGCTTATCGCCAGTCTGTTATGCGCTATCATCCGGATACGGGAGAAGGGAACGGCAACACGGATAAATTTCGACAAGTAACTGAAGCTTATCAACTACTGCAGAAAATGAACGCTTATGAAATCTCCAATTCCAGTAAAACAACGGCGAACAGAACCTCACATTTGAGACAGAAATTTTCTTCTGTTTTTCATAAAAAGAAGCCCCTTAAAACGCAAACGACCAAGGCCTGGTGGGAAAAAATAGCGGTGCCTCAACCGGCTAATGATAAAATTAAAGTTAACCGGCAGGCTACTCACCTTTCACTTGCAGAATTGATCAACTGTGTTGAACTTTCCGAAAATCAGTATGTGCGTCAGGTGGCACTGGAAGCAATTGCCGCAAAAAGAGATGAAGGAGGAGTTAATTATTTACTGCATCTGCTGCAAAATTCTGAGCCCGCAGGCCGTTCACAAATAATTCAGGCGCTGGGACAAAGCGGATTTCAACGTGTAAATGAGTATTTGTTCCCGTTTGTGATGGATTCCTCTATCGAAGTTTCCGCCTCTGCAATCAAGGCCCTGGAACGCATAAACGCTGACAACCGTTCACGAGTGATTGAACTGCTCCGTAAAAATACCTCCAACTGGCAGAATTCGTTTTTCCAGCCGCTGACAAAATTGAAAAAACGCGTGTTCTCACCTTCATCTTCAAAACGCCTGTTGGGCAGCCTGTTGTTACGTACCAGCAAACTCACTGAAGAACAATTGGAAATGGCTTTGCTCATGCAAAAAAGATTTCCGCTCCTACTCGGACAAGTTTTACGCTACCTCGAATACGTTTCTATTCCTGAAATCCAAAAATCCATTGCCTGCCAGAAAAATATCAGTTAGAATAAATGGTCGTTTAGTTAGTTTGAGAATTGAGTCTCAAACACATTATTGATCTTAACTGAAATCTTTTTTTGTTTCCGCAATTACAGCAAATATTAGTTCACATTTTAGATTTCACGCTTTGCTCGAAATGAGACAGTTTGAGGTCTTTTTTAGATTTCATCAAATTTAATTATCACTTCTACTAACTATGCCAAAAACAGATTCCAATTCCACAGCTGAAAAAGATAAGCCTCAAACCCCTCAATTTTTCCAAAATGCTCCGCCATACGAGGATGAAACCATAAACTTGTATGAAATGTGGATTACTTTATGGAGCAAGAAATGGATTGTGATTGGCGTGACCGCAGTGGCAGCATTAGGATCAGTGGTTTTTGCCCTGCTTCAGCCGCCGGTTTACAAAGCTAAAGTACTCGTCCTGCCGCCTAAAGCACAAGATATTCAATCATTGAACGTACAGGGAGGATTACAGGGAGATGGAGTACTGGCACTACAAAGATTGAGTACGGAAGATGTTTTTGCCACGTTTAAAAATAATCTCAGTTCACGCAATCTGCAGAAGAAATTTATTAAAGAGTACGGTCTGATGGAAGTGCTG
>JAPKDT010000348.1 GCA_028822475.1 SAR324 cluster bacterium | reverse complement strand
TAATAGGCAGTCAAAATGGAAAAATCAGCAAAAAAAGTAATCATGATTTCCGGAGCAAACAGAGGTATCGGAAGAGCGATTGCAGAAAAATTTTTGGAGAATGGTTACTTGTTGAGTTTGGGGGTACGTAATCCGGGGCAACTTCCTCAAACACTTGCATCTGCAGCCGAAACACAAATTCTCTGTCATAGTTATGATGCGCGCGACCGTGAATCTGCAAAGAGCTGGGTTGAAGCAACTGCAGAAAAATTTGGTGGCATTGACGTCCTGGTTAATAATGCCGGAATTTTACACACCATTGGTTTGGAAGACGATGCAGAAGATTTGCTGGATGATATGTGGGAAGTCAACGCCAAGGCACCGTTGCGCTTAACACGTCTTGTATTTCCATATTTGCGTATATCAGGTTCCGGACGTGTTATTGATATCATCTCCATGTCTGGGAAACGGGTCAAGGGCGACTGGGTTGGCTATTCAATGAGTAAATATGCCGCAATGGCTGCTTCACAAACTGCACGACTCAAAGGTTGGGATGACGGTATCAGAGTCACAAATATCTGTACCGGTTTCGTACAAAGTGATATGACTGTCGAAAACGCTCCTTCGTTTCCGCAGGAAAAAATGGCACGACCGGAAGATGTCGCGCAAATCGTCAGTACTTTACTGCTCCTTTCAAATGAATCCGCAATTCCGGAAGTGACAATGAATTGTGTTTTTGAAACTCTTTGATAATCTGTATGGAATTGTATTTGTTTTTTTTGTACAACCATCTAGAATTATATGTAAAGAAAAAAATGGATCTGTTTAAATATATGATAATAGCCTGTTTAAAATTACAGGCGAGCTTTTTAGCTGTAGCTTTGTTTTAGCTAAAATTTAAAGTTTATTAAAAAAACTTAATGCATATTATTTTACTGGGACCTCCAGGTTCAGGGAAAGGCACCCAGGCTCAAAACATAACAAGTGAATACGGCTACGTTCAGCTTTCCACCGGAGACATGCTTCGGGCAGGCTGTAGTTCGGGATCTGTAATTGGTCTGGAATTAAAAGCTGTGATGGATGCCGGTAATCTGGTTTCTGACGAAATCGTGGTTGGTATTGTCGAGGAGCGCATATTTCAAAATGACTGTGCCGCAGGTTATATGCTTGACGGGTTTCCGCGAAACAAGGTGCAGGCAAAAAAACTTGATGCAATGCTTGCCGGAAAAAATCAACAGATTGACATAGTGCTGCGCTTGCTAGTGGATGATGAGGTTGTGGTACGTAGAATTGCCGGTCGTCGTTTTCATGTGGAGAGTGGAAGAAGCTACAATGTTGAATTTAATCCTCCTGAAATTGCCGGTATAGATGATCTCACCGGAGAACCCCTGACTCAGCGTGCTGATGATAATGAAAAGGTTGTGCAGTCCAGACTAAACATCTACCGTGAGCAAACTGAGCCTTTAGTTAAGTATTATGAAGAAAAAGGTGTTCTCGTTTCGATAGAGGGCATAGGCACTCCTGATGAGATTTTTGCCAAAATCAAGACCGCTCTAAATCAATAATCTTTCCAAATTTCTAAAATATTTCTGTTATACAAGATCGAGAGATCCTGTTATGAAACTTCCCGCTTTGCTGTTATAATGATTAATTGTTGAAATAAAATACGGTTAACTCTACTTTAGACGAAGTCATTAAACTAAGTCTTTAGGATAATTTAAAAATGGAAACAGTCATATTCATCAGGCAAAAACTCATCTCTCATAACTTTTAGGCATGGTGGTTGTACGAATTCTTGCATCACAGGACTCTCTGGAATGCATAAAGATCCTGCAGAGAGGATAATAATCACGACAGCACTGCATCATTCAGCCAC
>JAPKDT010000063.1 GCA_028822475.1 SAR324 cluster bacterium | reverse complement strand
GTAGTAATCCCCAAATCACTATCCGAACTCGGAACAGCAATTGTTCCAACGGAACAAGCTGCTCCATCGCTTCGTGTTGTTCCTGTTTCTAAGGTTTTTCCAGTCGTTCCGATTCCATCTGAGACTGAACTGCATGAACTACGATCACTACAAGCAGTGAGGGAATCCAGACTCATCAGAACGCTGATTCCTAATAAATATTTACGCATAACAAACTCCAAAAATATTGAGTTAATAAAATAAACGGTGAACCAACCAAGAACAACCCGCAAATAAACTGCGCCAAGACGGAGCAGACAGTCTTTAATTTTAGACATCTTTCGGTTATATTCAATTGACAATCTAGTACTTAATTGTAAGAAATATTAAATATTCGTAAATATATGTAAGATATTGTAAAATGGTCTAGAAACACTGATCTGAGGCGCAAAAAGGGTAATGAAAAAATTAGAATTTAGCCCTGGATAAGCAAGGGTAAACTCATATAAAACTACAAAGGTCTAACCCTAATGGGGTTAATGTAAAATAGTTTCAAAGTTTAAACTTTTCCAAGTTTGAGAGTTTCAGCTTTTGACGGCACCCAAGAATGACGCACATAAATAAGATTATTTAAGTAGCTAGAGAAATTGATGTTTGCAAAAGCTTTTTTTGCTTCTCATAAGGAAAAGAGTTGAATGCATTAACACTAAAAAGCTTGTCATGCAAAATAAAATGAGTTAAACTTCGTAGGTTTTATAGATAAATTGAATTATTCAATTCAGAATGACTTGTTAAAGTTAACATCTGCAGACTTGTTGATCCTTCCGCAACGAGACAAAACTCGTAGCCTTTACATAACAACGTATATTAGTTAAGCAATGAAACGTACTTTTCAGCCGAACAACCGACGGCGCAAAATGAAACATGGGTTCCGTGCCCGCATGGCAACTCCAGGTGGACGCAGAGTTATTAAACGTCGACGCGCCAAAGGCAGAAAACGCCTCAGTGCATGAGCCTGCGGAGTACTTTTCCGAAAGCAGTCCGGCTGCATAACAGCCGAGCTGTCAGGGAAGTTTTCGAGCAGGGTGTCTATCAATCTTTGGGACCGATTGGTGTCAAATACAAGATGTCAGCAGCTGAGCCCAGCCGTTTTTCAATCTCCGTTAAAAAGAAGGTCGGAAATTCCCCTTGTCGGAATAAGATCAAGCGGTTTATCAGGGAAGCGATCCGTCAGGAACGTGCTCACCTGAACTATGCGTTTGATATTTGTTTTTTTGTAAGCAACCCTCCAAAGTACAAGTTGGAATCAGCTTATGTCATGCGTCAGGTCAGACGGTTTTTCAACGATTTAAATCATGAATCCAGTAACTGAAACGGAAGATACGAGGCAGAGTACGGCGACGCAGAGCTTTGGGATTTACCGAGGAATCTACACTGAGCAGACATTGAGCAGCTTTTTCAAGCGTGTGATGGTGGGTTTCATCAAAGCATACCGCTACTGGCTGTCTCCTTTTTTACCGGCTTCCTGCAGATTTTATCCAAGTTGTTCAGCCTATGCGCTGGAATCTTACCAAAGACTTGGTTTCTGGAAAGGGACTTATCTGAGCCTGCGGCGCATATTAAAATGTAATCCGTTTCATCCCGGTGGTGTAGATCCGTTTCCTGGAGACAATGTCAGTGGATTTGCTGATTGCTCCGGACATTCTGAAAGAAAATAATTCTAGTTAAATTTTATGGATAAAAATACTCTACTTGCAGTCGTTCTCTCTGGTGCCATTATGGTTGGCTGGTATGCTCTATTTCCGCCGGCCGAACCACCACCGGTTGAAGTTTTCAACACAGTCGAGCAGTCATTGACTGAGCAGAATGGGCTCTCATTGAGAACAGACAGCGCTGATTCAGGCTACACCGATTCCACTCTTTCTTCAGCTGCACCTTTGTCCTCGATCGCAGAAGTAGACAGTAGTTTGCCTTCCAAAGAAGTCAGCATTGAAACAGATAATTACCAGCTTGTTTTAGACACACGTGGCGGAATTGCCAAAAGCCTGCAGTTAAAGCATTTTAAGCATACCAAACCACGACTCACCTTAAGTACCTGGTTCCCATTTTTAACGAGTTTTATTGGACCGGATTATCGTGAGGAAGTCACGGAAGATAACCGTGTGCAGATGTTCGGGAATCATCTTGCTGGAGTACCAGCTTTTTCCCAAGAGTTTAAAAATGATGCAAAAACAAGTGCGCTCTTCCGCAATGCAGTCTTTGCCACAAGCGCCGATGAGATTGTACTGACTGAAGGTGGAGGAAAAGTTACGCTGACACTGACCTCTCCAATTTTAAACGGACTCCAGTTGATAAAGTTTTTCGAGGTGACTCCGGACAGTTATATCATAAATTACCGCGTGCAGTTGATCAACCGTTCGAATGAGACGCAGACACTTGAAGTACTTTACTTTTTTGGAGAACAGCGTCTTTCAGACAGCAGTGGTGGAATGCAACAGGTTGCTCATGAAGGACCGGTTTTCTATTTTGATGAAAGTCTGCAGACAGAAACTACTGA
Source organism: SAR324 cluster bacterium (assembly GCA_028822475.1). GTDB lineage: Bacteria > SAR324 > SAR324 > SAR324 > NAC60-12 > Arctic96AD-7. The sequence goes on along the minus strand of JAPKDT010000063.1, from coordinate 7,393 downwards.
CAATATAGAAGGTGAACTTCCTGTCACTCAAATGAAATGGCTGGGAGTAGAAGATCAATATTTCATCAGTGCTGCTGTACCAATGACTCCGGTACGTAACGGATTGTTCCGCGCCGGAGCATATCTCTCTGATCCTCAAGCTAATGTTCAGGGCGAGCGCTTGTTGTCTCCCTATTTTGGAGTTGCTCTACCATCGACTAATTTGCAGCCAAACCTGCTCGTTGAGTCAGAATTTAGCCTGTATTATGGACCGAAAGAGGATGAAGAGTTATTGAAATTTGGACACAACCTTGTGGTTTCCCACGACATGACCCTAGAGGTACTTGCCGGACCGCTTCTGGATCTGCTGCGTTTGATTTACGGTTATGTTGGAAACTACGGAGTGGCCATCATTATTTTGACAATTATCGTACGTTTACTTTTGTTCCCCCTGACTTTCAAGGGTATGAAAAGTATGAAGCGTATGCAGCAACTGTCTCCAAGGATGAAGAAGCTGCAGGCAAAGTACAAGAATAATAAGGAAAAGCTGAACAAAGAAATGATGGCGCTTTACCGTAAAAACCGTGTGAATCCGCTTGGTGGTTGTTTGCCGATGCTGCTGCAAATTCCAGTGTTTTTTGCGCTTTACAGCTCACTTTCAAGTGCAGTGGAGTTACGGCATGCTCCTTTCATGTTTTGGATCAGTGATCTGTCGCAACCTGACGGACTCGGAATCACACCTTTGCTGATGGGTGCATCCATGTACTTTCAGCAAAAATTAACTCCGCAAACTGCGATGATGGATCCCACTCAAGCGAAAGTCATGCAGATGCTTCCCTTCATTTTTACAATCTTCACCTTTACCTTCCCATCAGGTTTGACCTTGTACTGGGTGACGAGCAATGTCCTTTCGATTGCCCAACAGCAAATCATCAACCGCATCAAAACCCCTGAAATGCAGGACTGACTCTCCAAAGAATCAGTTTCAGTCTGCGTTTTCATTTATTCTGTTACGCTAAAAACTTGATTTTGGGTGGAATTTCTGTTCTACTCTGTTGGCTAAAGTAGCTATTCCAAAATAGCTTCAAGCTTTAACTGTGGCAGTAGTAAAAAGTGAGAAATCGACTATTTATTAGTTTGATCATAGGGAGAAATCTTAATGCTGGGTGTCGCAGCTTAGACAAGATTTGTCGCTACCTAAGTAAGGTCAAGCTTTCAAAACTTTTTACAGCTGCTTCATCCATAAAGAAGGTTTCCAGTTTTAGGCAAAATCACAACTTATCCCGACGGCATTTAAAGTTAAAAAAGCAGGTGTATTTTTCATGAAGTTTAAATATCCAGAAAAGCAGGGACTTTACGATCCCCAATTTGAGCACGACAGTTGTGGTGTTGGATTTGTGGTGCAGATCAAAAACCGCAAATCTCACGAGATTGTCCAGCAAGGATTGCGTTTACTCTGCAATCTGGATCACCGTGGTGCATTGGGCGCAGATCCAGACTCAGGTGACGGTTCCGGAATCTTGATTCAAATTCCACATCATTTTTTTGTTGAAGAATGTCAGCAGGCAGGGTTTTATCTGCCAGAAGCAGGAGAATATGGAATTGCCTCAATCTTTCTTCCACAGGATCCTGTCGCGCGGAGACATTGCGGTGAGGTGATTGAAAGTCATATTGTTGAAAAAGGGATGGATCTGCTTGGTTGGCGTGATGTGCCGATTAATCTTGATTACGTGGGTAAGCAGGCGCGTTCCTCAATGCCTGCAATGCGGCAGCTGTTCATGGGGCACCGCAGGTTGGAAAATTATGACCAGGAAAAGTTCGAACGCAAATTGTACATTACTCGTAAAGCAATCCGGACTGCTCTGCAGGATGTTGAAGATCTGATAATTACCAGCATGTCATCACGGACAATTGTTTATAAAGGCATGTTGATTCCACATCAGATGGAACATTTTTTTCCGGATTTATCGGATCCGCGTTTGAGCAGCGCAATGGCCTTAGTTCACACACGTTTTCCAACCAACACCTTTCCTCGTTGGGATCTGGTTCAGCCTTTCCGTAATCTGGCGCACAATGGAGAAATCAATTCCTTACGCGGTAATATCAACTGGATGCTCGGACGGCGCGCAACCTTAGCTTCTCCTTTGTACGATAATATCAGGGAAATGCAGCCCATCATTATTCCAAGAGGCAGTGACTCTGCCTGCATGGACAATGTTTTTGAATTCCTGATTCAATCCGGTTACTCTCTGCCACACGCAATGATGATGATGGTTCCAGAAGCATGGGAGAAGAATCCGGAGATGAATCCTGAAAAACAGGCTTTTTATGAATTCCATGATCACTTGATGGAGCCGTGGGACGGACCGGCTTCTCTTACTTTTACGGATGGTATACGCATCGGTGCAACTCTGGACCGTAACGGTTTACGACCCTCGCGTTATGTTGTTACAAAAGATGATTTTGTGATTATGGGTTCGGAAGTCGGTGCGGTGGATGTTGACCCGGAGAATATAAAATTCAAAGGACGTTTAAAACCTGGAAAAATGTTTCTCGTGGATACAGAAGAGGGACGGATAATTGATGACGCTGAACTGAAAAAAGAAATCTGCTCTGCTCAACCTTATGCAAAATGGTTGAAGGATAATGTGCTCGAATTATCGCATTTACCAAAACCTGCACAGGTTCCGGAAACTGATTTCGACTCACTGCTACTAAGGCAGAAAATATTTGGCTATACGACTGAGGATCTTAATTTGCTGCTGACACCAATGGTGGCAGACGGTGTGGAAGCTTCAGGATCAATGGGCAACGATACACCACTCGCGGTCTTATCCGATAAACCACGCTTACTCTACGATTATTTCAAACAGATTTTCGCGCAGGTCAGCAACCCTCCCATAGATGCGATCAGGGAAGAACTGGTGATGTCTCTGACTAGTCGTTTAGGTCCGCAAAGGAATATTCTTGAACCAGGTCCTGAACACGCGCGGATGCTCAAGCTAGAGCATCCTGTACTGAGCAACGAAGAGCTTGCGCAGCTTAAGCAACTCGACAATCCAGATTTTTACTCAGCGACATTAAGCATACTTTTTGATGCTGAAAAGGGTACAGACGGATTAGCCACCGCCCTCAGCCAACTATGCCGGCAGGCGGAAAACGCGGTGAAATCAGGCAGTGCTTTTCTTATTTTGAGTGACCGTGGAGTAGGCAAAGAGCAGGTTCCAATTCCTGCACTTCTGGCAGTAGCAGCAGTACACCATCACCTGATTCTGAAACGGAAACGTTACAAAATAGGAATAATTGTTGAAACAGGAGAAGCGCGTGAAATCGCACATTTTTGCTTGCTGGTAAGTTACGGAGCAGGAGCGATAAATCCTTATCTGGCTTTTGAAACTTTTGAACAGATGATAAAGCAAAAAGCTTTGCCAGCGGAACTGACACGTGAAAAAGCAAATGATAATTATCTCAAAGCCATCCGCAAAGGCATGTATAAGGTCTTTGCGAAAATGGGAATCTCAACTATTCAAAGTTACCGTGGTGCACAGATTTTTGAAGCAATAGGTTTGAATGAAGATCTGGTTCATGGTCATTTTTCAGGAACACCTTCGAGAATAGACGGTGTAGGTATTGAGGAAATTGCACAGGAAAGTTTGTTGAGGCACGAGAATGCACTTGCTGAAAGTGCTGATACAAACAGCATCCTTCCCGGAGGTGGTTTTTATCATTGGCGGCGGCGTGGAGAATATCATCAGATAAATCCTGTGATGTCAAATACCCTGCAGAATGCAGTTCGTACAAACAGCCAGGACGCATACAATGAATTCTCAAAGCTGGTCAACGATCAAGCTAATCGTTTCTCAACGCCAAGGAGTTTGTTTGAATTCGCGGAAGGTTATCCAATTTTGCTAGCTGAAGTAGAACCGGCAGCTGAAATAGTAAAACGCTTTGTGACAGGAGCAATGTCATTTGGTTCAATCAGCATTGAATCGCATGAAACTCTGGCGATCGCAATGAACCGTATCGGCGCACGCAGCAACAGCGGGGAAGGTGGAGAAGACCCACGGCGTTTCGAAAAAAGAGAAAACGGGGACTGGCCGGTGAGTAACGTAAAGCAGGTTGCTTCCGGACGTTTTGGAGTCACTATCAATTATCTGGTCAACTGCAACGAACTCCAAATAAAGGTCGCACAAGGTGCGAAGCCGGGAGAGGGAGGTCAGTTACCAGGAAATAAAGTCAGCGAGGAAATTGCGAAAGTCCGCAATTCAACGCCCGGAGTTACGCTTATTTCTCCACCGCCGCACCATGATATCTATTCTATCGAAGATCTGTCGCAGCTCATCTTTGATCTGAAAAACGCAAATCCAAAAGCAAAAATAAATGTCAAACTGGTCGCGGAAGCAGGAGTTGGTACCATTTCGGCTGGAGTCGCAAAAGCTCATGCGGATATTATCACCATCGCCGGACATGACGGAGGGACAGGCGCTTCACCACTGACATCAATCAAACATGCAGGGATTCCCTGGGAACTTGGACTTTCAGAAGCGCATCAGACTTTGATGCTGAACCATCTGCGTGGACGGGTGAGACTGCAAACCGACGGTCAGCTTAAAACAGGACGTGACGTTGCAATTGCTGCTTTGCTCGGAGCAGAAGAGTATGGTTTCGCGACGATGCCGCTGATTGCAATCGGCTGCATTATGATGCGCAAATGTCACCTTAATACTTGTCCTGTAGGAATTGCTACCCAAAATCCGGAATTGCGTAAAAAGTTCCAAGGTCAGCCGGAACACGTTATTAATTATTTCTTTTTTGTGGCGGAAGAACTACGCAAAATAATGGCTGAACTGGGTTTTCGTAAAATAGACGACATGGTTGGGCGAACCGATATGCTGAAGCAGCGTACCGACATAAAACACTGGAAAGCCGGAAAAGTTGATTTGTCCGCCCTGCTGCATCAAGTCCCGGTTGGTGAAGATGACACACGATACTGCACCCAACAGCAGGATCATGGACTGGACAAGCAACTGGATCATCAATTGATAAAGCAGGCAAAAGCTGCTCTGGAAGAAGAAAAACCGGTTGAGTTTTCTTTGCCTATCTTTAATGTGAACCGTGCAGTTGGTACAATGTTGAGTAGCCAAATTGCCAGAAAATACGGTGCAAAAGGTTTAGCGGACAACACTATTCACTGCAAATTCAACGGTTCCGCAGGACAAAGTTTCGGTGCTTTTTTGGCACCCGGAGTCACGCTCGAATTGGAAGGTGATGCCAATGACTACACCGGCAAAGGTTTGAGCGGAGGACGTCTGGTTGTTTATCCTCCCGCAAAATCTTCTTTCACTGCAGAGAATAATATTCTGGTCGGCAACACAGTACTTTACGGTGCAACTTCAGGTGAGGTCTTTTTCTGTGGAATTGCCGGTGAGCGTTTTGCCGTCCGTAACAGTGGTGCAAACGCAGTGGTTGAAGGTGTTGGTGATCACTGCTGTGAATACATGACAGGCGGTAAAGTAATCGTCCTCGGTGAAACCGGAAAGAATTTTGCCGCAGGCATGAGCGGCGGTATCGCTTATGTTTATGATGAAAATGGAAATTTCAAAGTGAACTGCAATCGCGGCATGGTGGATTTGGAAAGCATTGATGATGCAGAGGAAAAACTCTGGTTGCAGAAGTGGATTGAACGGCATCAGCAATACACAGGCAGTAAACTGGCAGAAAAATTATTGAAAAACTGGGAAGACGTTTTGGCAAAATTTGTAAAAGTTATGCCGCTTGAATACAGAGCAGTGCTGGAAAAAATGAAAATAGAATCAGGATCCTCCAACTAAAAAACAGCAGTTTATAATGGGAAAAGATACAGGATTTTTAGAATTTAAAAAAGAGAGCCCACCGCTGCGGCCGGTTGAAGAAAGGGTGCGTGATTTTCAGGAGTACGATACTTTTTTTCCTGCAGAGGATCTAGAACGTCAAGCTTCACGCTGTATGGATTGCGGAGTCCCGTTTTGTCACATGGGCTGCCCCTTGGGCAACATGATTCCTGACTGGAACGAGCTTGTTTACCGTGGACACTGGAAAGAGGCGCTTGCGGCTTTGCACAGTACCAATAATTTTCCAGAATTCACCGGTCGTATTTGTCCTGCGCCCTGCGAGGATGCATGTGTGCTGAATGAACATTATACTTTGGACGAGGAAGAAAAAAAGCAGAAAGTTAATGTTGTCACAATTGAAGAAATTGAAAAACACATCGCGGAACGCGGTTGGTCAGAAGGTTGGATAAAACCTCTACCTCCGGAAAAGATGACGGATAAGCGGATCGCCATTGTTGGTTCAGGACCTTCCGGACTGGCTGCAGCACAGCAGTTACGGCGTGTCGGGCATGCGGTGACTGTTTTCGAAAAGGATGACAGAATAGGAGGATTGCTGGTTTACGGAATTCCAAATTTTAAACTGGAAAAAAATGTTGTCTCCAGACGTGTTGAACAACTCCGTGCAGAAGGAGTTGAGTTCCGCACAGGAGTCAATGTAGGTGTTGATTATTCGGTCGAAGAACTTCGCGGCAGTTTTGACGCAATCCTGATATCCACCGGTGCACAGCATGCGCGAAAATTGCTGGTTGAAGGCAGTGATCTGGCAGGTGTTCATTACGCAATGGATTACCTTCCGCAGCGTAATCGTGAGGTTGCGGGAGATTCAATTGCGCCAACAGAAAAAATTGAATCCGGTAGCAAAAAAACTATAATTCTTGGAGGTGGATTTACTGCAGCGGATTGTTTGGGTAACCTCAATCGGCAAGGTGCGGATCCTCAAATTCATCAGTTTGAACTGGTAGATATGGTACCGCGTCCGACTCCGGTGCATAAAGAGGCAAATCCGGATTGTAGAGCAAATATTTTGACAGAAAGTATTTCTGACGATGGTCATGGCCGGGTTAAAGCCCTGCAGGCAGTAAATGTAGAATGGAAAGTTGAAAAAAGCGAAAGTTCTGCTGGCGGACGGATTACAATGCAGCGTGTAGCAGGTTCAGAGTTTTCTGTGCCCGCGGATTTGATATTTCTGGCAATGGGATTTTTAGGTCCAAAAGTGGAAGGATTGCTGGAAGAACTTGGAGTTGAACTGAATGTTCGAGGAGCCGAAAAAACCAGTTCACCCGAGCAACTGAAAAAATTGCTGAAAAAAGCACAGCCGATGTTTGATGTTTATGCAGATGAAAATTTTATGACCAGTGAAGACGGTGTCTTTGTGGCCGGTGACGCAAACCGTGGTGCGTCAATCGTAGTCTGGGCCATCTGGGAAGGACGTGAAGCGGCACGATGTATCGACAAATATTTAATGGGTAGCACGAATCTCCCCACTACACCTCAGGCAGAAGTGCTGGTTTAACAAGCGTATAATAAAATTAAAATGAGCAAAA
>JAPKDT010000347.1 GCA_028822475.1 SAR324 cluster bacterium | reverse complement strand
AATTGCGCCTTGCAGAAACAATCTAGATTTAGCTTTTGTACTCATCATATTATTTTCTGCTTTTTAGTACTAGCTAAAGCTTTTATAGTTTTCTTTACAGCAGAAACAGATTTACTTTTCTTCTTTTTTTCAAAAACCAGACAAGCCAAAGGGGGTAAGTTCGCTGCTCCACGATGCGGTTGAACCTGGTATTCTTCCGGAATGGTCTCAATTTGTTGTTGCTGGTTGTATCCGGAACCACCAAAGTCAGTATCATCTGTGTCCAGTAATTTACTGTAAGGGCCACCTTCCGGAAATCCCATCAAGTAATTATCACGCGGCATCGGCGTAAAATTGAAAATAAAAATCAAATCCGCTTCAGCAATGTTTTTCGCAGGCCTGCGGATGAAAGACAAAATGCTGTTGTCCTGATCATGATGATCAATCCATTGAACCTCTGTCTGGTCTTCCCAAAAGAGAGAAACCTTGCTGGCCTCAGTTTCCAATACACGTACAATCCAAACCATCTGTCCGTACTTTTTACTGAATTCGTGAAAACCTAATACCGAACGCGGTTCATGGAAATCACCGTGCAGAAGATGTTCAATTGTTTCTTGTTTTAAAGTGAGTTCGGACTACTGATGTGTTGAGGAGCGCTAATATTTTTACTATATTATTATCATGGAAAATACTCTTTGGAGCAAGTAATCTTTTGTTTACAGAACGAACTGTTTCTTTTCAACAGCAATTATAAGCGATGTGTCAAAGAGAAAAATTAGAGAATTCCAAATAACTTGTACTGTAGAAAATCAAATGTATTATAGCTACATAGTAATTATTGAAGCTGAATAAAATATTTCAGTATTGATTTTACTGATCCGCAAAAATATAAATAAAAATACCTGAAAGAAAACAGCATAAGCAATGGAAATTAATTCCCGTATTTATGTCGCAGGTCATCGCGGCTTGGTCGGTTCTGCAATCATCAGAGCTCTTAAACAAAAAGGATTTGAAAACCTGATTACGCGTACCCACTCAGAGTTGGAACTTATGGACTCAGCGGCCGTGCGGAAATTTTTTGAAGAGACAAAACCGGAATATGTTTTTCTGGCTGCTGCTAAAGTCGGGGGTATACATGCTAATAGTACGTATCCAGCTGAATTTATTCGTGAAAATTTACTGGTGCAAACCAATGTTATCCACGAAGCATGGAGTCATAAAGTAGAAAAGTTAATGTTTCTCGGCAGTTCCTGTATTTATCCTAAACTCTGCCCTCAGCCAATTAAAGAGGAATATTTGCTGACCGGCGAACTTGAGTCAACCAATGATGCGTATGCGCTTGCTAAAATTGCAGGTATTAAAACCTGTCAAAGTTATAATAAACAATACGGTACTAGGTTTTTTTCTGTTATGCCGACTAATCTTTATGGCATCAATGACAATTTCCATCCTGAAAACTCGCACGTACTGCCTGCCCTGATTCGAAAGTTTCACGAGGCAAAACTCTCAAATGCAGAGTCAGTTAGCATCTGGGGTGACGGAACAGCGCGCCGTGAATTTCTGCATACAGATGATCTTGCAGAAGCAGTCTTGTTTTTGATGGATAATTACGACGATTCAGCAATAGTCAATGTGGGCTGTGGTGAAGACCAGACCATCCGAGAATTAGCGGAAACGATTCAAAAAGTTGTCGGCTACAGCGGACGTCTTGAGTTTGACACCTCATATCCAAACGGTACTCCCCAAAAAATTCTTGATATTTCCAAAATAAATTCATTAGGATGGAAGCCCCGTATCCCTTTGAAAGAAGGTCTTATGCAAGTTTATCAGTGGTATGCAGCTCAGGATTAGTCTGCTCCATAAAATTCCATTTCTTCCTATTCTTT
>JAPKDT010000062.1 GCA_028822475.1 SAR324 cluster bacterium | reverse complement strand
AGGACTTTTTGAGAGAGGTTGATAAGCAGTTTCCAAAAAAGTTGGCCCTGTCCCGGCGTTGCGAGTTTCAGACATGGAAAGATTGTAACGCGGAATGACAGTTTGAAACTGTGTGCTGTACGTCGCGGCGGCAGGTGTGACCTTGTCAAGGTTACCGTCCACATAGGTTGGATAAAAATTTGTAGTACCCTTCAGGCGTTTCCAGTCTACTTTTCGGGGTTTTTTTTCTTTACTCATGCTTGGTTGCGGCTGAAGTTTTTTGCAACGATATTGCTGAAAGATTGAAATGTTGTCAATTCCTTTATAGACTAATTAGAGCAAAATGCAAACCATGTTCGTCATTTTAAATATCTATGAATAAAAACAGCTCACAGTCCACGCTTAATATGGTACTGGCCAGTCCGAGAGGATTCTGCGCAGGTGTAGATCGTGCGATCACCATTGTCGAAAGAGCATTGGAAATTTATGGCGCTCCGATCTATGTTCAGCATGAAATTGTACACAACAGACATGTTGTTCAGCGACTTAGGAATGACGGTGCTGTTTTTGTGGAAAATATTGATGAAATTCCTGAAGGTGCACATGTTATTTATTCAGCACATGGAGTTGCTCCGGCAGTTCGTCAAAGGGCGAAAAAACGAAAATTAAAGGTACTTGACGCAACCTGCCCGCTGGTGACAAAGGTGCATGGAGAAGCCCAGCGTTATGCCCAGAAAGAACATACAATTATCCTCATCGGTCATCACAGTCATGTCGAAGTTCAAGGTACTGTAGGAGAAGCACCGGAACGGATAATCGTAGTAGGCAGCGTGGAAGAAGTTGCGGCTTTAAAAATTGAGGATGAGGACAAAGTTGGATATATCACACAAACCACTTTATCCATGGACGATACTGCAGAAATAATTACAGCGCTTAAAAAACGCTATCCAAATATTAAGGGACCGGCTAAAGACGATATTTGTTATGCAACTCAAAATCGCCAGAATGCGGTCAAAGCCTTGAGTAAGGAAGTTGAATTGGTACTTGTTGTAGGAGCGCAGAACAGTTCAAATTCTGTGCGTTTACTGGAAGTTGCAAAAACAACCGGAGTCAAAGCACGCCGGATTGAATCTGCTGCGGAATTAAAAGTGGAATGGCTGGAAGGCATCCGGAGTATAGGTATTACCGCAGGGGCATCCGCACCTGAGGATATTGTGCAGGGCATTGTTGCGGAACTGCGGAAAATGTCTACTTCAAGTCAAGTCCGGGATCTTGAAATAGTCCGGGAAGATGTTACCTTTGCGCTGCCTGCAGTCTTAAGAACTGCTTAAATTCGGCAGCTGCTTTTCCACGTGGTGAAATACGATTTTTTTCTTCCGCGGACATTTCTCCAAAAGTCTGCTGCTGTCCTGCTGCTTGAAAAATTGCGTCCCAGCCAAAATTACGGGAACCCCTTGGTTCCACGATCAACCCTTTCAGCTTTCCTTCAAAAAAATGCATAGTTTTTCCATCATCAGTGAAAGCTAAACAACAGACTGCCTGCGCGGACTTATCTTCAAACGGGGATAAAGACTGTACTATCCCCTCCAAACCCATGCCTGCTAAAAACCATTTTATGAGTGGCCCAGGCAGTTCATTCCAGGCATCAAAATACAAAGATGTATCTTCTACAATCACCGGAGCATGAAGCTCTTCATAGGCCTGGTTAAGTTTGAACTTCAGCAGTTCGTGCAGATCTGTGGTTTGAATTTCCTCTAAATCGAGTGGTACTGAAATTAACTCATGTTCCAGCAGTGTGGATAACTCCTGGAGTTTATTACTGTTTGAAGTAGCAAAGTGGAGCTTCAAGATAGAGAGTCTCAGGTTACAGGCTGGATTGCTCTTTTAACAACTGTCACGGCTGCTAGAGCAAATAATCATTGAATTGTTTTTGTAGAGGAATTTTATAGTCTAAGAATCAAATATCAAGATCATCAATAACGTCATTGTAACTCAGTCTACCGAGAAACAATCCGCATACAGCTATGAGGATGGCAACTCCTCCGCCCAATAAATATGCGAGCAACACAAAACCGCTCAGAACGCTGTAACGGACGATACGGTTGTTTTTGAACTGAGTTATAAAGTCTTCCACATTTTTCCTGAAAATAAGTATGGTTACAAACAAGCACTCAAAGGCGAGAGGTTTGCGTTTTTAATAGTCTTTGCGTTTGACAAGGCACGTGGCAAAACGCTCCAGACGTAAAATTCGGTGGTGCGTAGCTTATTCCAATAAAATTGTGCTTCTTCATTTTCCGCAAGTAATTCTGCTTCAGAAGCTGCTCCACAAAGCATGCTGGTCCATTTTTTCTGGGCAGACTCTGCCTGTTTGAGCAAATAGAAACAACAGAGTACATCACCCATTAAATCCAGCATATTGACTGCATAAAGTACGTAACCGTCTTTACCTTCTGTTTCTCCTGTTTTTTTCAAACTGGCAATACTTTCCAGCATGAGCGTTCGATAAGTTTCCCACTCTGCAACCCAGCCTGCGAGCTCACCCTCTGGTGAATGCTGATCAAACCAGCTCAATTCCTCTACAAGTACATTGAGTAACTGTCCCTTCTTAGTATTGAATTTTCGGCCAACCAGGTCGAGTGCCTGAATTCCATTTGTACCTTCATAAATCGAAGCAATTTTCTGGTCACGGGCATTCTGCTCCAGTGGAAAATCCTGCGTAAATCCAACACCGCCCAAAACCTGGATGCCTACACGGGCAACTTCAAATCCCTGGTCAGTGCCGAATGATTTGCAAACTGGAATATGCAGATCAAGCAGATCCTGATATTTTTCACGGCTTTCTTCCGGACCATGATTCGCCATGTCTATGTACCATGCTGTCGTGTACATCAGTGCGCGGAGACCTTCTGTGACGGCTTTCATCTGCATCAGCATTCTGCGTACATCCGGGAATTCAACGATTAAAGCTTTCTCTCCGGGATGAACCGCTGACGGTCCCTGGGTACGTTCTTTGGCATAAGCCCATGCATTTTGTACTGCTGCGCCGGCACCTGCGAGTCCCTGCAATCCTACGAGCAAACGTGCTTCATTCATCAACTGGAACATTTGTGCCATACCGATGTTTTCCGCTTTCAGCAAAAATCCATGACAATCGTTGTTTTCGCCTAAGGAGAGCAAGCAGGTTGGTGAGCCCTTGATACCCATTTTATGCTCAATACTCACAACTTTCACATCGTTCGGTGTACCGTCCAGACGTATTTTAGGGACAATAAAAAGGCTGATACCTTTTGTGCCTTCCGGAGCATCCGGGGTACGGGCCAGCAGAAGGTGGATGATGTTATCCGCCATGTCGTGGTCACCGTTTGTGATAAACTGTTTTGTACCTTTTATCAGGTAATGCCCTGCATCCTCTTTGGTCGCAGTGGTTGCTGCGTCACCGACTGCTGTGCCGGCCTGAGGTTCAGTCAGACACATTGATCCGGACCATGTTCCGCGGAACATTTTTTCGCAAAAAATAGTTTTTTGTTCTGCAGAACCAAAAGTGTAAATCAGATTAGCCGCACCTGAGGTTAGCGATGCGCCGATGGTAAAACCCTGATTGGCAGCCATTTGGGTTTCTTTAGCGATGATCGAAATAACTTCTGGAAGACCCTGCCCTCCGTATTCAGGAGGTAAATTCATACTCAACCAACCACCTTCGCCCAACTGTTTCCAGGCATTGGCAAAACCATCCGGAGTTACGACAGAACCATTTTCAATTCGGCATCCCTGCCGATCCCCATTTTCGTTGAGTGGTGCTAGTACCTGTTCCGAAAAAGTACTGGCTTCATTGATGATCATTGTAAACATCTCTTCGTCAAACTCTGAAAAATCGGGAAGCTCACACAATTTTCCTGCTGCTAAAGTTTCATTAACGACGAATTGGAGTTCTCTGCGGTCGACTCGATATTCTGTGCTACTCATGTTGATTTAATTTGGAAGAAGGATGGGGTTGTCTTTTTTTAGCTTAATTACTGAAATGCTCCCTGTTTGACAGGAAGGGGCTTGTGGATAAAAGGTTCAGTCCAATTTCTGAAATATTATTGACGCATTAGTTCCACCGAAACCAAAGGCATTTGACATAGCAACACGCAATTCCTTTGATTTTCCAGTATTAGGTGTAACGTCCAAATCACATTCAGGATCCATATTTTCGATATTGATTGTGGGTGGAATAAAATTATGGTGCAGGGCTTTGATAGAAAATACGGCCTCGATTGCAGCAGCAGCTCCGAGAAGGTGTCCGGTCATGGATTTGGTTGAACTGATGGAAAGCTGCTGTGCAGCTTTTTCTCCAAGAGCCATTTTTATGGCTTTTAGTTCGTTAAGATCACCGATAGGAGTTGATGTACCGTGCGCGTTGACATAGTCAATATCTTCAGCAGCCAAACCGGAGTCTTTGAGAGTCATTTTCATTGCTCTGGCAGGACCTTCCGCAGAAGGAGATGTCATATGAAATGCGTCTGAACTGAATCCGTAACCGGTTATCTCACAGTAAATACGTGCTCCCCGGGCTTTGGCAAATTCGTAGTCCTCAAGAATTAACATCCCCGATCCTTCACCCATCACAAAACCGTCACGGTCTTTATCGAAAGGTCGGCTTGCGCGCTTCGGATCATCATTTCGTGTGCTGAGCGCATGCATTGCGGCAAAACCTGCAATTCCCAACGGTGTTACGCTGGATTCAGAACCTCCGGCAATAACCACTTTAGCATCACCGCGTTCAATCGTACGTGCGGCGGTACCAATTGCGTGATTTGAGGATGTACAGGCGGAAACCGTGCAGGCAGTATAGTTTTTGGCTCCAAAGAGAAGAGAGACATAACCCGGAGCCAAATTACTCAAAGTCATCGGAATGAAAAACGGGCTAACACGTTTAGGTCCGCTCTCAAGCAGAATCTTAGTGTATCTTTCAATGCAGCCCAGTCCACCAATACCTACACCCATCGAGACACCGACATCTTCTTTAATATCCTCAGTAATCACCAGGCCGGAATCGTTTAAAGCTTCCTGCGTGGCAGCAATGGAATACTGAATGAACAGATCCATTTTTTTAGCTTCTTTGATCGGAATAATTTCAGGAAGCTCAAAATTTTTGATCTCGCCTGCAATTTGACAACGGTATAATTCAGGATCAAAGTTTGTGATCCTGTCTATTCCTGACTGCCCATTTATGCAGGCTTCCCAAGAAGTGGGGACATCATTTCCGAGCGGGGACGTGCAACCAAGCCCCGTAACTACTACGCGGTTTCCCATGTTCTTTCAGAATGACAACGTGAAAAAATGACTGGCACTGCCTGAACAGCAGTGCGGAGGTCATCTTCTGAAGTATTTGCCGGAAACTCAGGCTTTAGCTTCCGTAATGAAATCGACTGCGGATTGAACTGTGGTGATTTTTTCTGCGGCTTCATCAGGAATATCAACTTCAAATTCCTCCTCAAGTGCCATTACCAGTTCTACTGTATCCAGTGAATCTGCATCTAAATCTTCAATGAAATTTGAGCTCATGGATATTTCAGACTCATCTTTACCTAATTGCTCACTAATGATTTTGACGACCTTCGCTTGTATTTCTTCCATGTTTGTATTCAAAAAAAAGGTTAAAAAGATTAAAACGAGCTTTCTTTTTCCTTAGAAATGGAAAAAAAGTCAACTCTATTTATGTTAGTACAAATGATTAGTACATACCGCCGTTCACATGAAGAATTGTTCCGGTAATGTACGAAGCATCTTCAGAAGCCAGGAAAGCAACTGCGTTGGCGATATCTGCAGGACCGCCCATGCGTCCCAGAGGAATTTGCTGTAATATTAATTCTTGCTGACTTTCATTGAGCGCTTGTGTCATTGCAGTATCGATAAATCCCGGAGCAACAGCATTGACCGTAACACCGCGTGCTCCAACTTCACGTGCCAGCGATTTGGTAAATCCAACCAGTGCGGATTTTGTTGAACTATAATTTACTTGTCCTGGATTTCCGGTAAAGCCCACCACAGAGGAGATATTTATAATTTTCCCCATACGCTGCTTAACCATCGGCCGGATTACTGCTTTAGTTACGTTGAAAACACCGTTGAGGTTTACGTCAATGACCTTTGACCACTGTTCCGGTTTCATGCGCATAAAGAGATTGTCCTGGGTAATTCCAGCATTATTGACTAAAATATGAATACTTCCGAGTTCTTCAATAATTTTTTTCACCATTGCATCAATGGCATCAAAATCGGTTACATCTGTCTCAAAAGTCAGGCATTTACGACCCAACGATTCCACTTCTAGGAGCACTTCCGCAACTTCCGGATTCATATCCGCCAGCACAATATCTGCTCCGCACTCAGCCAATTTTAAGGCAATTGTTTTACCAATGCCTCTTCCGGCTCCGGTTATTAGTGCAGTTTGACCTTCTAAGTTCATAATTCTCTCAGCTACTTTCTTTCTGGTTCATCTATCCTAATCAGCATCAGACCAAAAAACAACTCTCTATTCTCTTCAGACCGACAGTTCAGCGGAGTTTGAAATAAATAATCAGCGTAAGCACAAACAGCCAGATTGATTTAAGGTGCATATGCCAGATCACGCGACTGTTAACCTCCTGCGGAGTTAACAACTTGTTTTCTTCAGGAACAGGGTCAATTCCTAACTTGTTCTGCAAAATTATCCAAACTGAGACAATTTCCTGTTTCTTTTCAGAATATGTCCAGAGGCGTTGCAGATGATGATGGTACGGTGAGCGTAAAAAAAAGCGATAGCGCTCTGCTTTGGCCCGACCTTTCCTCCACATTATGAACTTGAAAAACGTTCGTTGAATGATAGAGGAGAGCACCGAAAAGACAAATACTCCACCTACAATTGGTAAAAACAATTCTGCTTTTACAAAAATAAACATTGCGGAAACCATGCTGCCTAAAGCAAGTGCCCCCAGATCACCCATGTAAATCAAAGCCGGGGGGGAATTATATTTAAGAAAAGCGACACCTGCACTAATAACCAATGCTGAGAGTACCGCCAGTTCCTTAATATCATGCGAGAGGCTTGGGATTTTCAACTTTGCCGCTAATTCCGGATCTCCTCCTATATAAGCAACAAGTCCGACAAACATGGCACAGGTCATCAAAGGTACAGTCGCCAGGGAGTCCATGCCGTCTGTCAGGTTGACTGCATTTGCGCCTCCAACGATGATGAGGGTCATGAATGGGATAAACAGATATTTGGGCAAGTACGGATATGCCGTTTTAAGAGGTACCAAGGGTACCACCAAATGTCCATCAATGTCGACAAACAAATATAATCCGGTTACAACCAACAGTGAAACGATAAATTGAGCAGCCAGTCTCCAGCGTCCGCTTATTCCATCTGCTTTTTCGCTGTACGATTTTCTGGCCTCATGTCCAGATTCAACCCGTCGTTTGCTGATGACTTTTGCCACATCGTCAACTGCACCGATAATTCCAAACGAAAGCAGGATCACCAACAGAGCAACAACGTACTGGTTCAGATTACACCAGAGTACTGCTCCAAAAACTATTCCCATAATCAAAACACCACCGCCCATGATGGGGGGTGCCCCTGTGTAGGGCTTTGTTTCAGCAGGAGCTGTGATAAAATCTGAGGTAATTCCCCTTTTTCTGAATGATCGAATAACCTTCGGCATCACCCACACAATCAGAAGGTAGGCCGTTAAAAATGCCATTCCGCCGCGAAAAACGACAGACTTAAAAACCTGATATTGCCAAATTGAGTGCAGTAGAGCTGCTAGCATTTAAGTCCTAAAGCGTCATTAGTTCTTTTTCCTTTGCGGCTACTAACTCATCCACCAAATCAGTATGCTGATCGGTTACTTTCTGGATGTGTTCCTGAGCTACTTTTTCCTCATCTTGAGAGATGAGCTTATCTTTTTCCATCTGTTTCAGATTGTCATTCCCGTCTCTACGTACATTACGTACAGCGATTTTAGTATCTTCGCCGATATTTTTGATCTGCTTGACGTAATCTTTTCGTCTCTCTTCAGTGAAAGGTGGAGTAACTGCACGGATAAGATTGCCGTCATTAGAGATACTGAAACCCAAATTTGCTGCTTGTAAACTACGTTCAACTTCCTTGATCATATTTTTTTCCCAGGGACTGATCGCTAACATCTGTGGTTCAGGTGTTGAGATGTTTGCCACCTGATTGATTGGGGTCGGGTTTCCGTAATAATCAACTTTGACAGATTCCAGCATTGCTGGAGATACTCGTCCTGCATGGATGCCGCTGAGATCCTGTTTCAGATTCTCAATGGTGAGATCCATTTTGTGATTAACCATTTCTTCAACTTCTTGTGTATCTTCCAGTGTCATATTTCTCTATTAGTTGATCAGGGTTCCGATTATTTCACCACACACTGCCTTGAGGATGGAGTCAGGTTCACGGTAGTCAAGCACGAGGATGGGAAGTTGATTGTCCCGGCAAAAAGCAATGGCGGTAGCATCCATTACCCGCAGATTTTGATTTAGTACTTCGTCGTAATTTAATTTTTCGTAACGTACTGCGTCATTGTGAAGCATGGGGTCTTTGTCATAGACTCCATCTGTTTTGGTGGCTTTGATCACAATTTCCGCACCAACTTCCGATGCGCGTAATACCGCTGCTGTATCGGTAGTAAAATATGGATTTCCTGTTCCAGCCGCAAATATCACCACCCTCTTTTTTTCTAGATGCCGATCTGCTCTGCGCTTGATGTATGGTTCTGCAATAGCATTCAGTTCAATTGCAGACAAGACGCGGGTTAAAACTCCACGTTGCTCCAGTATTTCCTGCAGGCAGATACTGTTGATCACGGTGGCCAGCATTCCCATGTGATCTCCTGCGACTCGGCCGACATTTCCTTCTGCGGACTTTGATCCACGAAATATGTTGCCTCCTCCTACCACAATCCCTACTTCTACTCCTAGATTGTGAACTGCAACGACACTTTCCGCAAGGGCCCTGATGGTATCGTACTCAAATCCTGTGCCCTGCTCTCCCCCAAGAGTTTCTCCGCTTAATTTCAGTAGGATACGTTTAAATTTCGGGGTCATGGTTTTTCGATTAGAACTGATATTTTTCAAAGGTGCTGAAATTTATATTCACACCAAGTTCCTTTGCTGTGCTTTCAACCAGTTGACTTACTGAAACCTGAGGGTCTTTCACAAAGGGTTGGCTTTCCACACAAATTTCCTTGAGGAATTTATTCAAACGTCCGTCAATCATTTTTTCAATGATATTATCCGGTTTTCCGGATTCACGGGCCTGGGCGGTAAAGACCTCTTTTTCTTTTTCCAGCACTTCACTTGAAACCTGATCTGCTTTCACTGCTTCTGCAGGAAATGCGGCAATATGCATGGCAATGTCACGTGCCAATTTCTCCAGGCGCACATCATCACAAGGCTGATCTGTTTCCAGCGGGACGGCCACTCCAATTTTTCCGTTGCTGTGGATATATCCGCCGAAGGCACCATTGCTGATTTCCATTTTTCTACTGTCGAGAATTTGCATATTCTCACCTAACTCAGCAATTGTTCCTGTCAGTAAAGCCTCAACATCTCCTTCACCTGCAACCAACTGCTGTGCCAGGAGATTGTCCACACCCTGTTCACAGACTTGATCTGCAAGTTGTTTGATAAATGCCTGAAATTTGTCGTTTCGTGCGACAAAATCAGTTTCACAGGCAACTTTCACTAAACCAGCGCTTTTACCATCCGCACTGGTCGTAAAGAAGATGGCGCCTTCACTTGTCTCACGGGAGGATTTTTTTAAAGCTTTGGCCTGGCCTTTTTTACGCAGATAATCCTGCGCGGCTTCGATGTCGCCATTTGTTTCAACAAGGGCTTTCTTACAATCCATCATTGCTACCCCAGTTATTTGTCTTAGATTTTTTACTGCTGACGCTGTAATCGTTGTCATCTTTTTTGTTCTACCAATTGTTTAATTAATTGTAATGTGGTTTCCGGAAATACATAATGTAAATCCGGAAAGTCTTCTGGAAGGAGTCTTTATTTTTCTA
>JAPKDT010000346.1 GCA_028822475.1 SAR324 cluster bacterium | reverse complement strand
TACGTGCTAAATGATCCGCAATGTCTACAGCATTCATAAAACCTGTTTCGCATTGCTTTTTCATCTTTTCAGTATTGATGGTCAAACTTTCAAAAACACCCCGCAAAATAACAGGTGCCGCTTCACACTCCCGGATCAGATCCATGATCAGATATTTTGTAACCTGGGTGTCACGATTATAACCACTCAAACTGCCTTTTTGGATACCCAGCAAACTTGATAAAAATCCGTGTGCCAGAGATGCCTTTGATTTGATAACTTCCGCGAAATCCGGATTTTTCTTTTGCGGCATTATCGAAGAACCGGTTACATAATTATCATCAAGCTGAAGTAGTCCGGAATATGGATGACTCAAAAATATGAGATCCTGCGAAACAATACTGAGGTGATTCATCAGCATTGCTCCCGCATGTGCTAGTTGAGCCTCATTTTCCCAGCGTGAAACAATGCAGTCCAGTGTGTTGCTGTCAACCTTCGCAAAAGCGAGCAACTCGGTGGTGAGTTTGCGGTCAATCGGCCAAGACGTTCCAAAAGCGGCCGCTGCTCCCAGGGGGTTGCGGTTGATTAGCGAAATCGAAAAAGAGATACGCTCCAGGTCTCTGCAAAGTCCCTGAACATAAGAGCAGAGCCAGTGCCCCCAAGTGGTAACCATTGCCGGCTGGTAATGCGTGAATCCGGGCATGACACTTTCGGTGTGCTCCTCTGCCTGCGCCAGTAAAGAGTCTGCCAGATTTTTTACAGAATCAAAGAGGGTTAAGCCAACACTGCGTAAATAAAGCCGCATATCGCAGGCTGATTGGTCATTCCGGCTACGTCCGATATGCATCCGTCCACCGGCGTCCGCTCCCTGTTTTTCAGTAACGAATGCTTCAACGTTGATATGTACATCCTCTTTGGCCGGATCAAGTGAAAATTCACCTGTCTCTACAAGTTTTTCGAGTTGGCTTAGTCCTGTTAAAATTTTAGCTAAACTTGCTGTCGGAATCAGCCCCTGCCGCTCAAGCATGATGCAATGTGCACGATTGGTCCAAATATCGTATGGCAACAGTAATTCATCTGCCATCGGTAATTCCTGAACATCACGTCCTGCACAAAAAAGAACATTCTGTTCATCAGGCTGATTCTTGAGGTGACTGCCCCAAATTTGTGATTGTTTGTGTTTCATCTTTTCTCATGTTTGATGAACCTGAAAAAGTCCTGATACAGTTTCATTTCAAGCAAAGTGCAAAATCATCGTAATTGTTTCTTTGATTGACCATCTTAAGCGGAATCAGAAAAAATGCAAGCAGATCACGTTACTGAGAACAATCAAAGATTGCTGAAAGTGGCCCTGAGATTGCATATTTTTTACTCATAAATTTTATAAAATACCCTACAGAACAAGTGGTTTCATGGCAGGAATGTTTGATAACAATATATTTACATTAATCCAGAAGACGCTGGATTTCCGTACTCAGCGACAGGATTTGCTGACTTCCAATATTGCCAACAAGGACACTCCCGGCTACAAAGCGGAGGATATGGTCTTTGAAAAAAGTCTGCAAAAAGCTCTGCATGCTGACGAGCCGGGTTTACTCAAAACCACAAATTTCAAACATTTTGACGGTCGGAACACACCACCGTTGAATCTGGTAGAAGCCCAGCGTATACACAGCGCTTCCCCTTTTCCGGATTTTGACGGTAACACAGTGGATCTGGATCGTGAAATGGCAAAAATGGCTGAAAACCAATTGATGTACAATGCTAGCATTCGGATGCTCACTCACCAGTTCCGTATGTTGAAGACTGCAATTACCGAAGGACGCTAATGAGTTTTGAATCTTCCCTTAATGTAAGTGTTTCCGGAATGGCAGCTCAGCGGCAGCGGGTTAACAC
>JAPKDT010000061.1 GCA_028822475.1 SAR324 cluster bacterium | reverse complement strand
CTGAAACAGAAACGCCTGAGGACACGGTTCCGGACTGTTCGCTTATTAATTCCGGTGCAAGTTCTGAGAAACTGCGGGTTGAAGCAGAGACTGAAATCAACAAAATTGTCAGCAGTCTAAAAAATCACCCCCTCTTTGAAGGAGATGTGCTTTCCAGAAATTTAAGCACAGCCGCACTGATAATTTCCTTCAGTCCTGGATCAAAACCTGAATCCGATAACACTCAAACAATTCTGAAAGGGTTGTTGTCAAAGTACCAGAAAAATTCTGAAGTAGCTAAAAGTCTTAGAATCGCTTATGCGGGACAACCAAGGCAAATTAACAAGGCCAGCCGTTTGATTCGCCAGGATATGGCACTTATTCTTCCTTTAAGTTTGATGCTGATTGTTGTTGTGCTTTTAATTGCATTTCGGAGTATCAGGGCTGTAATTGTGCCACTGTCAGTTGTCTTATTCGGAATTCTCTGGACGGCTGGAATCATCGGTTTGATTGGAGACCAACTTAATTTGGTAACCATGGCCTGTGCGCCGATAATTGTTTGTGTCGGCAGTGCTTACGTGATCAAGTTTCTCAACCAATACCAGATAGAATCTCTGCAGATCCGGGAAGCAAAGAAATCCGGGGTGCCTCAACCGACAATTCCGGAAGTAGTGTATGCAACTCTTTCCTCAGTAACCGTCCCTGTTACAGTGACAGCCCTAACCACAGTCGCAGGTTTTATTGCACTTGTAGTTAGTCCAATTCCGGCTGTTCAGCAACTAGGACTGTATTCAAGTGTAGGTATAATTTTCATCAATTTATTTACTCTGACATTAGCACCTGCTTTACTGCACTTCTTCCGTCTGCCGGATTTAGCCCCAACGGAAAATAAGAGTGGACTGCTCGATCGTTTTTTCCAAGTAATTGTAGAATGGCTTCGGTTGTATTCCAAACGTTTGATTTGGATTTGGCTGACAGTTGCAGCTTTTGCAGCTCTCGGCATGTTGGACCTGAGTATAAACAGTTCTACAAACACTTTTCCGAAAGACAGTCAACTGGTTAAGGACTTAAAGTTGATAGAAGATGAATTGTCCGGCACAGATACGCTACGTTTATTATTCAGGGCAGGAAATGAAAGTGAAAATCAACAAGATTTATCATACAATCCTTTAAAAACCGCAAAAACCATTTTTGGACTTAAGGAGCTTCAGGATTGGCTTTTTCAGGTAAAAGACGTTACTGAAATTGGTAATATTGAAGGACTTAGAATCGATAAAATGCATTCTCCTGTTGATGTCCTCGAACATTACAGGAGGGGTCTGGATAAATTATCTGACAAAGAAGTGGTTCAGTTTTTTGATAAAACCGCTGAAAATGGTCCAAAATTCTTAAGTGATGCAGAAGATGTGATGCAGGTTACTTTGAGAATGCGTAGCAACGGTTCCACTGCTTTTCTGGAACTGAGGGATTTGCTGTTACAAAAGGTTCCTGAACTGTTACCTCATTTACAGTTCAGCTATACAGGCGGAAGTGTACTCTCCAGTGAATCTGCAAACAATATTGCTCAGGGGCAAATAAACAGCGTTTTTCTTGCCTTGGTTATAGTTTTTGTCATTTTGTCAATTCTTTTCCTTTCCTGGAAGATGGGTGTTATCGCCTTGTTTCCAAATGTAATAACAATTTTGATATTTTTCGGTTCACTTGGTTGGCTGAATATTCCAATTGGAGTAACTATTTCAGTTATTGCCGCAATAGCACTGGGAATTGGAGTTGACGACACAATCCATTTTCTTAGTCACTACAACGAAAATGCCAAAAAACTACGTAACAAACGAAAGGCATCATTGGAGACGTTACCGATTGTTGCACGTCCAATGCTATTTTCTACTATTGCTCTTTCAGCAGGATTCATTTTGTTTGTACAATCAGAAATGGAATCTCAAGTTTTGTTTGGTGCTTTTACGGCATTCACATTACTCGTCTGTCTGGCAATTGATATGACATATTTGCCTTCAGTTGTGATGGAAACAGGGCTGATAACAGTTTGGGATTATGTTGGGCTTAAATTTGATGAACAATTTATAGAGGGAATTGACCTGTTTCAGAATATGACTGTCAGGGAAGCTAAAATTGCCAGTCTGATGGCCTACACGAAAGACTTGGAAAAAGGAGCTTTGCTCTTCACTCAGGGTGAAATTGGTGACGAAATGTATGTGGTTTTGAGTGGTTCAATATCTATCTTCCTGGATAAAAATGGAAAGCGTACTGACCTCGTTCGTTTAAAAAAGGGAAATACTTTTGGTGAAATGGGATTGTTCAGGAAGGCAGAAAGAAGTGCAAATGCAGAAGCCTCAGAAAAAACAAGACTACTGGTAGTTAATCGTGACTGCCTGGAACCTCTTAAAAAGCGTAATCCAAAAATTGCAGCCAAACTGTTTTTGAACCTGGCTAATCGTCTTCAATCTTCCTTGAAGGAGACAGATGAGAGGTTGCTTACACAAAAAGAATTTGATCTTACAAGCCTTGAGGCTAAGTTAAACGCAAATGAGAATTTAGAACAGACAGAGATATCGATTGAACCAGCAGAATTCTGGGATAAACTTGGTAACAAATGGCGCAGAATAATAATGTCTTATTGTAAATCGCACTCTATTATGAGTGGCAAAAAAATAAGAAAATTTAATGCCAAAATAGGTGACTATTTGTTTATTACTTCAGGAGAAGTGGAGATTGAATCAAAAGTATCAGCAAAAAGCGAAACATTTTCTGTGGGCTATTGCTGGACTCGAAAAGATTTTGATTTAATTGGAGAATTTTCACTATGTACAGGAAATGCCGACTCTGCTGCACAGGCAATTGCAAGAAAAGATTCAACTCTTCTGCAGATTACTAAGACCGATCTTTTATCTCTTACTCAACAGGAACCTCGAATTTCCGTTCAATTCATTGAAGACTTAGTCTGTATCCTTTCAGACCAGCTTGCAATTGCAAATAAACGTTTACAGGATCAATAAACAACTATTGCAGCCATTTCTATTGCACCCATTAAAGATGTTGAGATTTGGTTTTCTGTCATGCAGTATTACCTAAAAAACTGAAAAGCTGTTGATATGTTAAGTTTGATACATTTAGAGTCGTTGTAAAGAAGTATGCCGGCTGAAAGAGATCTAAAAATTCTTGTTGTTGATGATTTTGCAGCAACACGAAATATTTTAATTAATACTCTTGCACAACTGGGTTACAACAACACGGATGAGGCAGATGACGGTTACTCGGCCCTGGTTAAACTTAAATCAGCTATTTTTGATTTTGTAGTCCTGGAATGGAATATGTCTAAAATGAGTGGAATGGAGTTGCTGGAGCAAATACGCGCTATTCCAAACCTCAAACAAATTCCTGTGTTAATGGTCACCGAAGATGTATTACAGGAAAACATTGTTGCAGCAGTAAAAGCCGGTTTGAATGCTTATGTAATCAAACCTGTTGAAGTAAATAAATTTGCAAAAATAATTGAAAAAATATTTGGGTAAGAGTCGGTTATATTAGTTGTTTCTCAAATCCCCATGCAGAATCACGAAGGGGTTGGAGAGGTTAGTTATTAGAGAATTTTGAATTCACTGAAGTCTTCGATAGATCCAGGCATTTTTTCTACACCTCTAACGAGAGCTGCCGAAGGTCCCTTATAGCACCATTTCACAAAATTTTCAACTGCAGTATTCTCTCCTTGCACTGTCACAAATACCGACCCGTCAAGTTGGTTCCTAACATAGCCTCTGATTGCCATAGATTCAGCTTTGAGCTTCACGGAATAACGGTATCCAACACCTTGCACTTTCCCAGTAATGAGCAAACTGATGCGCTTTTGAACGGACATTATTTACACTGCGTCCTAACTATTTTTGCCTTTTTTTAAAAAGAATTTTTGCATTATACTGCAGCAGGTTAGCACTATTTCTAATTGGTTGTTCCCACAGGCGGGTTATTCGGTCGGCAAGCAGGTTAATGTCTTCAAGAATATCAGAATTGGGGGCCGCGACATTCAACGTCTTACGTTCCTTAGAGGTTTTTGAAACTGCCGGATCGGTAAAAAGACAACCAAAAAAATCGCTTCTAAGCATTAAAATTTGATTGAAAGTATTTTCCATTGATCCAAGTTGATCTAATTCGTTTGGCAAATTACATTTGTTGAATATAATCCTAGGTCTGTAACGAATCCAATTCTGTTCGGCTTTTTGTGCTACAGACCTGTCAATTTTAGAAATTTCATCCAACAGACCTCGTACGGTCAGAACTTCATCCATCACAGTGCGGTTGTAGGAGTCCCTCAACTTTTCGTCAAGGAAAGTGTTTTTTGGCATAGAACGCTCAATTACTCTAAAAGCAAAAAGTTTTAGGAAAGTAAGCATGTTTACTGTTGAAGTATGCTCAGCAGTAGTGATAATCATCCCCAATTGTGTTATTCCAAAAAAATCCAAGGTATTGTAAGTACTTCCGCTTCCAAGGTCCAATATAAGATATTCACATTCCAATTTTCTCAGATTGTTAATGAGTCGCATTTTTTGGGAGTGATGCATGTTTGCCAGAAACGGACTTCTAACATCACCAGCAAGAAACTTGAGATTCTCATTTTCTGTTTCTACGAGCAAATCTTCCAGTTTGCTGTATCGTGCGCGCAAAAAATCTCCGATGCCAGGATTAGTATTGTGTATTCCCAGACAGGTATGAAGATTTGATCCTCCGAAATCAAGGTCTGCAACAATAACCTGTTTGCCAAGTTTCGCCAATGCAATTGCCAAGTTAGCTGCTATAAAGCTTTTACCAACTCCACCTTTTCCACTTGCAATTGGTATAATAGTTCTATTCATAGCTGATCCAAGTTTAGTTATTAAAAGTATAAATAAAATACGTCAGGTCTAATGGAGACAGGATAACCAAGAAAAAACATAAAAGCAAATAAAAGAATTCTCTGCAATATTAAGCTACTGTCAATTAATCCAGAGTAAGCTCAAAAAACACAACTTCCGGATGTGGATTGTTGTAATATTGATCTATCTCAACAAACCCAAGAGACTTATAGAGACCAACTGCGGATTGCATGCTGTTTAAGGTGTCCAACTGCATTCTGGTATATTTTTTATCAATACCGAGTTGCACAATTTTTTCAGTCAGCAATCGCCCTAAACCAGTACCACGGTATAATGGTTTAACGTAAAGACGTTTCATCTCGCAAACATCATCACTTAAAGGCC
Organism: SAR324 cluster bacterium; assembly: GCA_028822475.1. GTDB lineage: Bacteria > SAR324 > SAR324 > SAR324 > NAC60-12 > Arctic96AD-7. Next base: position 4,817 of record JAPKDT010000061.1, on the reverse strand, counting down.
GCAAACCTACGCAACCTACACAATCCAACTCATCCCATGCAAGGAGGATACAGCCTTTAGGTGCTGCGTATTTTCCGGGAAGATGTTCCAGTTCGTCCTCAAAGCCTTGAAAAGACAGACTGAACCCCAATGATTCAGCATAATCTATAAACAGCTTTCTAGCATTGTCAAAATCAGCTGGACTATTAGCAAAGTCGATTCGAACGGACATTTTATAAATTATCCATGAAGAATAGTTCAAAATGAGTTGTCATTTCAATAAATGCAGCAATATGGGATTTGTAAAAATCTGAAAAATTTGTCCTCAGCCGGGATCAAACACACTGTCATGAGTTCCCAAATTTAAAATGAATTAAAATAATGGTCATAATTTTTGTTTGTCTGAATTCAATATAGTCTATTTTACGTAATCCAAATATGATTCTTAAACCCACCAAATAAAAAAATGAACACAATCAACAAATAGGTATCCCATCCCAAGTAATGAAAATTTATGTTACGGTTAGTAAAGAGTACTGAAGGCTGACTCAGTTATCAGCAAAATAATATTTAAAGAACTGTTATTAATGAAAAAATAAAGCTAACTGTGTGTTGAATATTATTAAATGGCTTTTCATTTTGCATGTTTTTAAGTAGCATTAAAGCTTAATAAAAAATTACAACAATATTTGTCATTAAGGAAAAATTATATGAGTAAAAAAGCAAAGCCAAAACCAGAAGTACATGAATATCAGGCTGAGATGCAGAAGCTTCTCGAAATTCTGGTACATTCATTATACACGGAACGAGAAATCTTTCTCCGTGAACTTGTCTCAAATGCCTCTGACGCACTGAGCAAGGTTCAATTGACTACATTGACAGAAGAAAAAGTTCTGGACAAAGACGCAGAACTACAGGTCACAATTTCTTTGGATGAAGAGGAGCGAAAGATTGTTATAGAAGACTCTGGTTGTGGAATGACAAAGGAAGAATTGGTTGAAAATTTAGGAACAATTGCAAATTCTGGAACACTAAAATATTTAGAGCAGTTAAAAACTGAGAACAAATCTGCAGAAAATCTGATTGGACAGTTTGGAGTTGGTTTCTATTCAGTTTTCATGGTATCAGATCGTGTGGAATTAACCACACGTTCCTGGCAAGAAGATGCTAAAGCCTGGCAATGGTCTTCCGAAGGAGGAGGTCAATATGAAATTATTCCTGTTGATTTTAAGCAGCGTGGCACACGTATTACTGTGTTTCTAAAGGAAGATGCCAAGGAATTTTGCAGTGAGTGGCGTCTTGAATCAATTATAAAAAAATACTCTAATTATCTTCCTTTTCCGGTAAAAGTTAAGGATAAAACGATCAACCAGGTAAAAGCGATTTGGACGCAGTCAAAATCTGAAGTGAAAGAGGAGGAATATAAAGAGTTTTACAAGCAGATTTCTCATGGTCAGCAGGATCCGTTTCATCATTTGCATTTTAATATTGACGCTCCAATTCAGTATTATGCCCTGTTGTATTTCCCTGAATCAGTAGGAAATGAAGTGCTTTATGCACGAGAGAGCAAAGATATTGCGCTTTATGCGCAGAAAGTTTTGATTCAGACCGGCAACACAGATCTCCTTCCATCATATTTACGTTTTGTGAATGGGGTTGTGGATTCAGAGGATTTGCCACTGAATGTGTCCCGAGAAAACGTACAAAAAAATGCGCTGATTGAAAAAATTAAAAATAGTTTAACTTTGCGTGTGTTGAAAGAGTTGCAGACACTGGCAGAACAAAATGCTGAAAAATACGGAAAATTCTGGCAAACATACGGAACTTTGCTCAAAGAAGGAGTTTCTTCTGACTTTAAGAACAAAGACAGATTGAAGGAACTGTTGCGCTTTAACTCTTCCATATCAGAAGATTCTTCTACAGACGTGTCTCTTAAAGATTATGTCAGCAGGATGCGTGAAGGACAAAAAGACATTTTCTATGTTACCGGAGGTTCGCGTGACGCAATATTACACAATCCCAATCTGGAATATTTTCGGAGAGAGGGCTTGGAAGTTTTGTTTCTAACAGATCAAATTGATGATTTTATGGTTGTTGATCTAAGGGATTATGACGAAAAAACTTTAAAAAATATATCCCAGGGAGATATAGAAGGGATTAATGACAGCGACTTGTCTGCAGCAGAATCTTCTCTTTCCAAGGAAGAAAAAAGTGATATTCTTGCATTTTTCAAAAAACAGCTTAAGGACCGTGTCAGTGATGTCTCTGACTCAAAACGCCTGGTTGACAACCCATGTTCTCTGGTGACTCCAAAGGATGGAATGACTGCACAAATGGAAAAGATGATGAAAATGATGGACCAGAAATTTCAGGGGGAAAAGCGTAACCTGGAAGTCAATATGGGACACCCGATAATTCAAAATCTTTCTGAGATTCTACAGAAAAATAAAAAACACCCTTTTCTCGAAGATACTGTGGAGCAACTCTACGAAAACTCATTGTTGGTTGAAGGTTTACTCGAAAATCCAGTGCAGATTTTGTCCCGTTATCAGATGTTTATGGAGTCGGCAAGTGCGTATGAATTGGAGAAACTTAACAGAGTAAAGTGAGAAAGGATTTTTGGGGATATCCGATAAACTGTTGGAAGAAAAATGGCGGTGGGCAGTCGTTTGGAATGTAAGAAATATTTTAGTTACACAATGTATTATTTGAGATTTCTTCCTCTATTTTCATTATGTTTTCTTCATACTCATTTAGAGCCGTTTCAATCTGTTCGGAATACTGGTGCAGTTCATTAAGCTTGTTTATATTTTGTTCGACAGCATCATTGTGCAGTTGAATTTCTGATGGATGTAGTTCACCTTTTTCCAGTAACTCTTCACAATCATCTGTAAGGTTTCCCAAATCTTCTTTGATAGATATCAGAAAAAAAGAATCAGTATCTTGGTAGGAGAGGATCAAGTCTGAATTATATGGCATATCTTCATGCTGTTTACAATGATCTTTCATGTATTCTGAAATTTTTTTCAGTAAAATATTGTAACGTCCAACCAGGTCTTCACAGTCATTTTGGTATAATTGAAGATCACTGGGCAGTTTAGAGGGGAATGAATCAAAAAACACTCTGTAATAGTGGCGCAAAATATGATAAAGAGTGTTTATCAAAGTCATCAGTCTTTTGGCAAGTAATTAAATTTTAACCTGTAATATAACTTGAATAGAGCGATTTGTCAATTAGAGAAGTAGTATAATGCTTAAATCAATTATCAGTTTATAAGGAATAAATGACAATTTCAATGACAGGATTTGGTGCAGCAGATGCTCAGTGGGAAACATGGATTTGCCAGGTGGAAATACGCTCTGTTAATCAGCGCTTTCTGGATATTCGCTGTCGGCTGCCTTTAGGTTTTCAAACTATGGAACCTGAAATTAAAAAACAGATCAAAGCTGTTAGTTCACGCGGAAAAATTGACTGTTCAATCAAATTGGAAAAAGGTGCCTCAGAAGAGAAACTGAAACTTAATCTGGAACGTGCACAACATTACAATGAGTTATTGACAGAATTTGAAGCTTTGTCTGGAAGAAAAGTTGGTGTTGACGCACGAGACTTATCAAGTTTAAATATAATTGAAGAAAACAAATCCGGGGAACCGCCGGAAAAGTGTGAAAAAGTGATCCAGGAATGTCTTTCAAGGGCATTGGAAGGACTGCAGGAAATGAAGGAACGTGAGGGACAGGCTATGCAAAGTGACATTCAGCAACGACTTTCCTCATGTGGAAACATCGTAAATTCAATTGAGAAACTATCACAAGCAGAACCGGAGCGATTCAGGGATCGCATACAGGAACGTTTTTCTCAACTGACAGAGGGTATTGAAATAAATCCTGAGCGTCTGGAACAGGAAATTGCTCTGCTTGCGGATCGTCTTGATATTAGCGAAGAAGTTGTACGATTCCGGACTCATCTGGAACACATGGATGAAATTATGTCTCAACGTGAAGTTGGTAAAAAGGCAGAATTTCTGATGCAGGAATTAAATCGTGAGGTCAACACGATGGCTTCCAAAAGCAATCATGCCGGGATTAGTCAATCCTCGGTTGAAATAAAAAGTGAGCTGGAAAAAGTCAGGGAACAACTGCAGAATATCGAATAGAGTCTTGATGAAAATAACTTTGGCCGGAAGCCCGGGTTCAGGTAAATCAACCCTGCGTCGTATGCTGGCGGAGCATTATGGTTTAAAAACTAAAGGGACCGGTGATTTTATGCGTGAATTGTCCAGGAAACATGGTTACAGCGACATCACGCAATTTCTCGTTGAGTATGTGTCAGAGCATCCTGAAGTGGATCATCAGGTTGATGAGGAGCAGAGGCTCTATGGAGAGCAAAATGAGGATTTTGTTTTGGATGCGCATTTGGGATTTTACTTTGTTCCGGACTCGGTCCGAATTTGTCTAATTTGTGACCTGAAGGAAGCGGCAAGGCGGATACTGGAGGACACTGAACGTACTACTGAAGAAGCTAAAACTATCAGAGAAAGTATTGATACCAGCCAAAAACGAAGGGATACAATGCGAAGAAATTTTTTAAGTCTTTATAAAGTTGATATTGATGACAGATCAAACTTTGATTTGTTGCTGGATACGTCCATTCTTTCGTCGGCAGAAGTTTTTGAGAGGGTTTCAACTTTTATTGATGAACAGACTTCCAATATATAATTCGTTTTTCGAAAGCATGACATAATTTATGGTTTGTCTCTGATCATTTTTATTGTGATACTTCACAGAACTCCCCTTACGCACCAGTAGCTCAACTGGATAGAGCAACTGACTTCTAATCA
>JAPKDT010000060.1 GCA_028822475.1 SAR324 cluster bacterium | reverse complement strand
CACAAGGATTTGGTGAAAATGGTAGGAATTTATTAAAGTTACTGTAAAAAGCTTTAGTTTTAGTGAATCCTTAAAGTAATTCTGAACCTTTGAATAACTTGCAAAGTTGATTTTAGGAACCGGATCCTGTATAAGTTTAATGTGTTTCATCACACGAAATTTATAGACTCTTGCCAAACATGTCAACTTAAATTTAAGTGAAGCTAAGTTGATGAAAATAGTTTAGGATCCAGTTTTAAAAACAAAAAATATGTCTCTTATTTTGCTTTCAGTTTGTTTTGCCGTTGTCATCTGGTCTGCTGCTATGCACTTCAGCTTTCTTGAAATTAATGCTGAATATATCATCTCCAGCAGGCTCAGGACTAAGTCACTCTGGTGATGACTTATTTACTTTTACACTAAAGTCTTGTCTGTTGATGCACAAGCTAGGTATGTTTATTACTCTTAAAATATACTCAAAATATTAAAGGCAGAGTTTTTATCTGCCTGCTGTTTAATTATAAATATTATTAAAAGGAATTAAAATGGAATTGAAAATTGAAAATAACAATATTCCTCTTAAAAATCAAAAACTCGAAGCACTAGTTGTTTTTGTTGCAGAAGACACAGATGTGAATGGAAGCGGACTTAAGGATCTTCCGGATGAGTTAAATAAACAACTCAGTACTTCTCTTAAACTGAGAATATTTAACGGTAAGAAAGGCAGTAGCCAGCACTTTGTATCAGGCTACACAAAAATACCGCAGATGTTAGCAATTGGTGTAGGGAAAAAAAATGAACTGGACGCAGAAACGCTTCGACGTGCTGCTGGAAAAGCAGGTAAAATGCTGCCTGCGCTTAAAGCAAATACTGTCGGATTCGTGTTGACTTCTTTACTCCAAAATACTACTGAAACTGATGCGGGGCAGGTGCTTGTTGAAGGCTTAACTTTGGGAGCTTATGAGTTCAATACTTACAAAAAACAGGAAAATAATAAATCAAATACTAAATTCATCAAAATTCATTGTTGTGATCCTGAAAAACTTACTTCTTTGAATGCCTTAAAAAATGGGAAAATACTCGCTGATGGAACAAATATGGCGAGGACATTGGGTAATACACCTGCAAATGATTTAAAACCTAAAGATTTAGCTGCAGAAGCAAAAAAAATAGCGAAGCAGTACAAAATGGAATGCACTGTTCTGGAAGAGAAAGATATGAAAAAGCTTGGCATGGGAATGTTGCTGGGCGTTTCACGCGGTTCAAGAGAACCGGCTAAACTTATTGTTCTGGAGTACAGTCACCAGAAAGCAAAACAGACTGTTGCTCTTGTTGGCAAAGGAGTAACATTTGATTCAGGTGGAATTTCACTCAAACCTGGAAAAAACATGGATGAAATGAAATTTGATATGTGTGGTGCCGCGGCTGTTTTAGGAGCGATGAAAGTCATTGGTGAGATAAATCCAAAACTGAATGTTGTTGCTGTCATTCCAACTACAGAAAACATGCCCGACGGTGATGCACAGCGTCCGGGAGACATCGTAACGGCGCATAACGGTAAACGTGTCGAAATCCTCAACACAGATGCGGAAGGTCGTTTGATTCTGGGTGATGCACTGAGTTATGTCGTTAAGGAATTCAAGCCTGATGCAGTTGTCGACTTGGCAACTTTGACAGGTGCAGTCATTACCGCGCTGGGACACCTCACAACCGGTGCAATCACGAATAATGATGACTTAATGGAACAGGTCCGGAAGGCTGGAATTAACAGCGGAGACCGCGTTTGGCAACTGCCGAGTTTTCCGGAGTACGGTGAATCGATAAAAGGGAAATATGCCGATTTGCAAAACATAGGTGTCGGTGATTCCGGAACTATCATCGGAGGATTGTTTTTAGAGCATTTTATTGATGGAACACCCTGGGTCCATCTTGATATTGCCGGAACATCCTGGAATGTAAAGCACATCGGTTATCATCCTAACAGTGGTGCAACAGGGGTCGGCGTGAGATTGCTTGTTGATCTGGTGCAGAACTGGAAAACGCTGAAATAAGCGTTACTAAAATAAATTTGAATCTGTTGAAGACTGAATCATGAATAAAAGTCGCGACACACAATATCACAAACTGGTCAAGAAACTGATCAGCACGGAACGTACAGAATTACTGAAAAGCGTTTTTGAACCGCTTAAGCCAGTTGAAATTGCCAATATTTTGCTGCAGTTGAAACTGCAGCATCAACTAGTCGTGCTGGAAAATCTCGAAAGAGAGACTTCTTCAGAAGTGCTAAACAATTTGCAGGACTCTCCATCCATCCTTGGAGACATTGTAAAGCAATTGTCGCCGGACCGCTTGAGTGATGCAATCACGGATATGCCTCAGGATGACGCGGCAGACTTTGTCGGACTCCTCGATGATGAAGATGCAAGTGCATTGCTTGAAAGACTTCCGGAAAAAGACCGTGAAGAACTGACCTACCTTCTACAGTATGATGAGGAAAGCGCCGGTGGGTTGATGACGCCTTACGTGGTTGCGATACGAAAAGATCAAACAGTCGCGGCGGCGGTAAAAGAAATTCAAAAATTTATCAAAAAGGAAGGTTTAGAATTATTTTATACGGCTTATGTCGTTGATGAATATGATCACCTGATTGGTACTATTGGTACTACGGAACTCTTATTGGCGGAGCGGAACACACTGATCGAAAATTTGATGAATCATGAAGTAGTTGCTGTTGATCAAGATCTGGATCAGGAAGAAGTAGCAAGGATTGCCAAGGAATACGATTTGGTTGTAGTTCCGGTAATAGACAAACATTTACGTTTAATAGGTCGTGTCACACTGGATGATCTGGTGGATGTGATTGTTGAAGAACATAATGAGGATTTGGGACACATTGCCGGAACAGGAGATGAAGAAGTTACTGAAACATCGGTTTTAAGAGCTTCCGGTGACAGGTTGCCTTGGCTGCTTGTCGGATTGTTTGGTGGTTTTTTAACCGCGATTGTGATGAGTTTTTATGAAAATGCGCTAGTTTCACTACCGGATGTAACTTATTTTATCCCACTTGTTGCAGCGCTTGGAGGAAGTATCGGCATACAGTCTTCCTCAATCGTTGTACGCGGACTTGCTACAGGTGCTATACAAACTACTGATATGCTTGTTCGTCTTTGGAAAGAGTTAAGAGTCGCGTTTTTGAACGGAATTATTTGTTCTTTCATTCTGGCAGGTATGTCATGGTATCTGACACATGATCTTGGAAGAGCGTTTACTTCCGGAATTTCATTGTTAATCGTTGTCTGTTTTGCAGCAACAGTAGGCTCTACGATTCCAATTATACTTAAACGAATGAATATCGATCCTGCTTTAGCAACAGGACCATTTATCACTACAACCAGTGACATTATTGGTATCGCAATTTATCTTGGTTTTGCTTTTAATGTCAGCTTTTCTTCACTTTTGAGCTCCTGATTTCCAAATGCCTTTTCGAGATATTTTCGGGCAAGAGCATGCAATTGATCTGCTTAACCAGGCTGTCCGGAGAGACAGGATGCCCCACGCATGGTTGTTTACCGGTCAGGCTAATATTGGAAAATTCAAAACAGCTGTTGCTCTTGCACAAAAGCTTAACTGCAGAAAATGTGGAGAAGACGCATGTGGAGAGTGTGATTTTTGTCTGCAGATTGCTGAACAAAATTTTCTGGACTATCAGGTGCTGATTCCTGATGGTAAATTTATCAAGATCGATCAAATCCGCAAATCACTGAATTGGCTCCAACTCCATCCCGATCAGGCTAAAAAGCGGGTGATGATACTTGATGGAGCAGAACATTTGGGGCGGGAAGCGGCTAATGCATTTTTGAAAACTCTGGAGGAACCAGCACCACATACTTTATTGATATTAATTGCCGAATCAGCACAACAACTGCCGGAAACAATTGTCTCACGCTGTCAGCAAATCCGTTTTCGACCACTGTCTGTAAAAATCTCTGAACGTATCTTGAGGCAGACTACAGAGTTGACAAGCGAACGTATACAGTTGCTGAATGCGTTTAGCATGGGCAGTGTTAATGGCAATCTGGCGGCAAGACTTGAACTCATGGAAAAAGTTCAGCAAACTGCTATTGGCTGGTTGACCAATTTATCCGCGGCATCTCTTGAAGAAATGCTGCGTACCTGTGAAACATGGGGTAAGTCTAAAAATGAAGAATGGAGTTTGCTGCTTGATTTTCTAGAAACGTGGTTTCGTGATTTAACATGGCTGCATCACGGTCTTCCTGAAGAAGAGTTGATTAACCGTACAATTAATTCTGAGGAAAGCCGCATTTCAGCGTTAAGAAATTCTGCTGAGCATTTTAATTTGCAGCAAATTCATGAAATATTTAGCCGAATAGCAGAGTCAAGAAGGGCAATTGAACTTAACGCAAATAAGTCACTTGCTGTTGAATCACTTTGTCTTCACATGTTCCGCAGCGCGGCATGAAACTTAAACTAAAATATATTAACAGGACTCTATTTGTGAAACAGAAATTTCCCTCACTACTGTTTTTGTTTTTTGCATTAATCTTTTTTTCTGTTGTTTCAGGTGCTGTTGCCCGTCAACCAACACCGACGGAACTGGAAGCAATACAAAATGAAACAATGGTTGTGTTTCAGGACTTTCTGCAGCTCTGGCAGGAGGAACGCTATTTTGAACTTTACAAATACGGTAAACAACAGTCCACAAATCAAATTACTATCGAGGAATTTGCGACACGGATGGTTGAGCTGGACTGGGTTCCTGTGGGCTTGGTTTCTGAAAAAAATCCTAAAATATCATATCGCTACCGCACATTACTTTATGTGAATGCTGCCATTGTTTTTCGGCACAAAAGCAACTTCGATTTGCAGTTCACAAAGCAGCAGTCTTTTCTGTTGCTTAAGGAAAGCGGAAAGTGGCGTTTCGATTTACTGCAGATGATCCGTTCTCCTTTTTATTCTCCACCGGAATAGACTCAACATAATTTACAAACTGCCTGAAAAAAAATGGCCGAAGACGATGTCAACTTAGTCGGTACTCTGGAAAAAATTGTGTACACCAATCCGGAAAACGGTTTTTTGATTGGTACATTTCTGACAGAGAATTCCACTAGACCAATTACCATAAAAGGTATTGTTTTCAACACTCGTGAACGTGAAACATTACGCTTAAAAGGTCACTGGGAGAATCATAAAGTATACGGACGGCAATTCTCAATTCGTGAGTTTATGCCGGTTGAACCAACTACTGCGGAAGGAATGGTGCGTTATCTTTCTTCTGAAGTTTTTAAAGGAATAGGCGAAAAAACGGCTCAGCATATAGTTAATAAATTTGGCAAAGATACGTTCAAAATTATTGACAGTTCTCCTGAATTATTGTCTAAACTAAAAGGTGTAGGCAAAAAACAACGAAAATCACTACTCGCAGCCTGGGATGAGCAAAGAGGTCTGCGAGATGTGATGACTTTTTTACGTGGTGTCGGAATATCACACGCATATGCACAGCGTATTTTTGCAAAAAACGGTTTGAACAGTATTCCTCTGATCAAAGCAAATCCGTATCAATTGACGGATATTCCTGGAATAGGTTTCCTCACCGCGGATGGAATTGCGCGTAATCTTGGATTCGATAAAAATTCTCCACATCGTGCTGCAGCAGGTTTACTCTATATGCTGGAACAACAGGCACTCAATGGTCACACCTGTTTTCCGCGTCAGACACTGCTCGAAAAAACCGCTCAGGAGCTTGATATAGAACCGGAAATGCTTAAGTCATCAATCCTGCAACTGCTGGATGATAGTTTGCTGTATAGTGAGAAAATCCAGTCTTTAAACGCTGTTGAAGAGGAATTGATTTCCAGACCGCGTTTTTTAAAAGCAGAACAGAGAGTTGCAGAAAATATTTACCGAATCCTTAACAGCGAAGCTTATACAGTTTTTGAAGGCGAGTCCACACTGATTGATGAACAGGAGCGGAAGGTTGGTTTGCAGCTCGATCCTGCTCAAAGAAAGGCAGTGGAGGCCGCTCTTCAGCATAAAGTGCTGATAATCACTGGTGGTCCAGGAACAGGCAAAACAACCATTGTGCGCTTTATGCTTGGACTTATGCGTCCTAGAATTCCCTCAATCGGACTTGCTGCACCGACAGGCAGGGCGGCCAAACGCATAACAGAAACAACAGGGGCCGCCGCTTCTACAATTCACCGTCTTCTGGAAGCAAGCAACATAGGGTTTCAGCGTGACCGGGAAAATCCGCTTAAGCAGGAATTGCTGATCCTTGACGAAACCTCAATGATCGATACACTGCTGATGGATAATTTTCTGGAAGCCGTGCCTTCAGCGTCACGTCTGATCCTTGTTGGAGATGTGGATCAGTTGCCATCAGTAGGAGCCGGAGCTGTACTTTTGGATTTGATTGAGTCCGGAACAATTCCTGTTGTACGTCTCGATCACATTTTTCGTCAGGCCGCAGACAGTTTTATTACCGTCAATGCACACAAAGTCCGTCAAGGTAAAGTTCCTGATTTTAGTGCTTTAAGTCAAAAAGCGGATGCAGATAAAGAACTGCTGGATTTCTACTTTATTAAAGAGTCAGATCCAGAAAAAATTGTAGAAAAAATTCTGCTAATGAGTACCGAAAGGATTCCTCAGCGTTTTGAGTTGGATCCGATGATGGATATTCAGGTGCTGACGCCGATGCACCGAGGTGTTACAGGATCTATACACCTTAACCGTAAACTGCAGGAAAAAATGAATCCTGATGCCAAAGGTCTGGAACATCGTGAGCAGTGGTTTAGGATTGGAGACAAGGTCATGCAACAGCAAAATGACTATGAAAAGCAGGTTTTTAACGGTGATCTAGGACGAATAGTTAATTGTGATCCGAAAACCAAAGAACTGCATGTTAAATTTGAACAGGGAATTGTACACTATCAGGGGAAAGAGTTAGATCAGCTTTCTCTGGCCTATGCGATTACTGTTCATAAATCTCAGGGTAGCGAGTATTCAGCAGTGATTTTGCCCTTGACTACGCATCATTACATGATGCTGCAGCGGAATTTGCTCTATACGGCAATCACACGCGGAAAGCAGCTTGTTGTATTGATAGGAACAGAAGCAGCAATTAGTAAAGCAGTTGAAAATGAAGGTACAATGCGACGCTTCACTGGTCTGCAGCATCAATTGTCTGAATTGGGCCTTACTCCATTATTTTGAACATAAATTAAAAAAAGTATGAACAAAATATTTCCTGGAGAAAAAATGAAACTGATTGGATTCGCCGCGATACTTTTGTTGCTGTTGTTAAATTATTCTTTCTGTTTTGCGGAGACTGGAGTTACTCCAAAAAGCATTGTGCTGGCAACTCATCAGCCTTTAAGCGGTCCGGCTAAGGAGTATTCAGCTATTGGCAAAAGCGCACTTGCATATTTCAAATATGTGAACGATCAGGGAGGAATTCACGGCCGCTTCATTGATTTAAAAATAGTAGATGATCAGTTGAAACCAGAAATGGCTGCTAAAAATTTGACTGAACTGACAGTCAAAAATGATATATTTGCAGTATTTAGTGGTCTCGGAGGCAAAACTCATCAAGCTGTTTATCCTTTGTTAAAACAGCAAAGAATTCCAAGTTTTTTTGTGGGCTCAAGTCTTCCGGAGTGGACTCAGCCTGTACGTACGAGTGTGTTTGGTTTTATGCCAACCGCAGATACCGAAGCACGTGTGATAGGAAAATACCTGACTAAAAATCATGCTGGTGCAGAACTGATCATCTGGTATGCGGAAAAACCAGTTTATTTAAGAGCAGTTAAAGCTTTAACAAATGAATTATACGGAGTTTCAGCCAAGTTGCTGCCTGGAAAAACCGGAAGACTGGACGCGGAATGGGAGCTTATTAGTGAGAGAAAACCTGATTTGTTGGTGGTTTTGGGTGATTTCAGTGATCAACTGGATTTTATAAAAGCCTCTGTAAACTTAAATATTCCATTTTTTACAGGTCACGCGCTTGCTGACAGTCGACTTCCGGAGTGGCTGAACAAGGAACAGGCAGCACGTGTACGAGTTTTAACGGCATATCCACTGCTTGTTGAAACTGAAAATGCTGGGAATAAATTACATCAGCAAATATTGAATGAATATGCTCCACACCTGTCTGCCAACCGCTGGACACTATACGGACAAGCCGTGGCAGAATTAATGGTTGAAGTTTTGAAGCGTGCCGGTCGTTCACTGAGCAGACAAAAGGCCATCATCGCGGCAGAGAATATAAAGCAATGGCAGGGAAAATTACTCCCACCTGTATTTCTTGATTCTCGTAATCATCTGGCACTCAGTTCTTTTCGTGTTTCACAAATATCTCCCGGTAGGGTTAATCACCTGTCTGAATGGATTGACGGACGATGAATAGTAAATGTGCCGGAGAGCAGCCACAAAGCTACAGGACTGCAGAAAATGAGGTAGATGATAAACCTGCCGGGGAAACTATTTTAGTTGGAGATAAAGCCCATTTGGTTGGTTTCCCGTTTACCAAAGCAGCAGAAAGACAAGTTTCAACTGCTTTGTCCAATAAGCAGGTGCTGGCATTTCCGACTGAAACATTTTATGGACTCGGAGGAAACGCTTTTTCAACAAGCGTGGTGGATCGTGTTTACAGAATCAAGGAGCGCCCTCGAACAAAACCATTGCTTGTATTGATTACTCCGCAATGGCTGCCACGTCTTTGCAAGTGGAGCGATTCAAGGATTAATGACTTAATTGATGAATACTGGCCTGGACCACTGACCTTGATTTTAGCAGCGAATCCTGAACTGCCTGAGCATCTTCAAAATACTGCTGGAACTTTGGCGGTACGTTACACCAGTTCTCCGGTAGCTCAACGTCTGATTGAACTTGGTGATTGTCCGCTCATAGGTACCAGCGCCAACCTCACAGGGATGCCGGAATGTTCCACTGTAAAACAAGTTGCAGAGCAGTTGAAAAATAAACTAGATCTGATAATTGACGGAGGAAATTTGCCAGCAATTCAACCTTCAACAATAGTAAATTGCACCAGCAAAAAAATTAAAATACTACGTCACGGAGCAATTACCTTGACTGAACTGAATCGAATCTGTGAGGTAGGTTGATGCTCTGCTTAGATTTATTTTTAGCTATTTAACATAACTTTCACAGAAAATGTCCTGAAAGCATGTCATTTACTGCGAAGCGTAAAAACTTTTAAAAGTGACTATAATAATGAAATTAGAATTTCTCAATGTAGACGAAATTATAAATTGTGGAATTCAGCTTTTATTATGATATTCAAGCTTAAAAACCCCCGGGCAACAAACGAAAATTTAAAGCCTGGTTCAAGTCTGGATCAAAAGATCTCGCTTGATTTGAAAAAATAAAAACTCCCCCAACTCGATTACATATTACGTGGATACTTACCTCCGTGTTGATAAAGATGCTGGGTGATTTGCCCCAATGAATAGACCTGACAGTCATCCATCAAAACCTCAAAAAGATTGCTGTTTTCCAGTGCGGCATCACTGAGTCGCTGCATCATGACATTCTGTTCTGCTTCGTGGAACTGGTGGAATTGCTCCAGATCACGAATCTGCATGGTTTTTTCTTCTTCTGTAGAACGTGCTAATTCAATTTCTACGTCCTCTTGTGGAGGATTCGGATTGAGAAAGGAATTAACGCCCATGATAGGAAGTTCTCCGGAATGTTTGAGAGTTTCGTAATAAAGCGATTCTTCCTGGATTTTATTACGCTGATACATTGTTTCCATCGCTCCCAAAACACCACCTCTGTCTGAAATGCGTATAAATTCAGCCAAAATGGCTTCTTCCACCAAATCAGTCAATTCCTCAATCAGAAAACTTCCCTGTAGTGGATTTTGATTTGAAGCTTGTCCCAACTCACGATTGATTATGAGTTGAATTGCTAAAGCGCGACGCACTGATTCCGCTGTGGGCGTGGTGATTGCCTCGTCGTATGCGTTGGTGTGGAGTGAATTACAATTGTCGTAAATGGCGTAAAGAGCCTGCAGAGTTGTGCGGATATCGTTGAAATCAATCTCCATCGCATGCAGTGATCTTAAATAAAATAACAATGATGTTCAGTCTGAAAAATTTAAAAATAGACAAATCATT
>JAPKDT010000345.1 GCA_028822475.1 SAR324 cluster bacterium | reverse complement strand
TCACATTTTCCGCAAGCAGCGATTCCAGTTCGCAAAATACAGTTTGTTTAATAGCCAGATCCTCGATGATCGCCTCAATCACTAGTTTCGCTTGTGAAAGATCTCCTAGAGTTTTTTGCGGAATTAAATTTCCCAGAATTAACTCTCTTTTTTCGGCAGTGATTTTTTCTTTTTTCACAGAACGCTCAAGACGTTTTGCAATGTTCTCAAGTGCTGTTTCTAACTGCTGCTGAGAAACGTCATATAACATCACGGGGTGTCCTGCGCTTGCAGCAATTTGCGCAATTCCTTCTCCCATCGTTCCTGCACCAAGGACAGCGACGGGGTAATTATTTGCTTCTATTTGCATTTGAATTGTTAAGCTAGATTAGGTAGAATAACAGGCTAATTTTCAATTTGTTAAACTAACACCACTTTAGCTGATAAGGCAGGTGCATGCAAATTGAAAACAAATAATTTTTAAACATGATGGTTTAGTAAATAAACAGATAAATCACACTTTGACATTTTGATTTAGGAAATATCCGGATAATATCAATAAGCAAATAATTTACTACATAATTTAAAAGAGACTTTTAATAATTATTTAGTCAGCATCAGCACAGATGGTTAAACCTAACAGTTTTCAAGTTTGCAGAAGGCAGGCTTTTTAGACTACAAGTAATCTATAAATATCTCAAAAGGAGCTACATGAAACCGCAGATTCACAAAATTGTCATCCAAGTTGAAGAAATACATCAGGAAATTGGGCGTAGGATAGATCCCCCGGCGCGAAAAGTGACTGTCGCAGCAGTTATTAAAAATCCTTATGCAGGTAAATATGTGGAAGATCTTGAACCGCTTTACGATTTAGGCGCGGAAATCGGCGGACTGCTTGCTGAAAAAGGTGTGGCTGCGTTGGGGGTAGAACCTTCCGCAATTGTAAGTTATGGAAAAGGCGCTATAGTTGGATTGGATGGTGAAATAGAACATGCCGCCGCGATTTTACATCCACGCTTCGGAAAACCGGTGCGTGCTGCAGTTGAAAAAGGTGACGACATAATTCCTTCCACTAAAAAAATGGGAGGCCCCGGATCAGTGTTGGTTATGCCATTAACCAACAAAGATAGTATTTGGAGTTTCGATCACATGGATGCCACTGAAATCAGTTTTCCCAACGCACCACGCGAGGATGAAATCGTGGTGGCTGTGGCACTTGCTGACAGCGGACGACCACTTGCCAGAATAGGTTAGTAACAATTATATAGGATAAATATTATGTTTAAAGCAATGATTTTACTAAAACGTAAAGAAGAATATTCACTGCGTGAATTCCGTAACTGGTGGCTCGGTGAGCATGCCCAACTCGCAATTCAACTGCCAGGGTTAAAAAAATTGTGCTTCAATCCGGCAGAAGACGAAGCTGCTTTGTATGATGGAGTGGCTGAACTCTGGTTTGAAACTGAAGCAGATTTTACTAAGGCTTATCAAACAGAATTGGGCAAAGCAGTCGCAGCTGATTCACTGGCCCATGTAGGCCGACGCGACCGTTTGTTCGTTGAGGAAAATATTCTTTTTGATCCCGTTTGAAAAAGCAGAATATTATAGTTGAAACTCACCCAGGTTTTTTATCTTAAGTTCTGCTCAGGCCTAAAATGAGCTGAACCCTTGTCACTTAGAGCGAAACGAGGAATCTTGTAAAAGTGACCTCGCTAAAATCATAGAGTATGCTCCTTTTGCGAAATGACACCGCACCTAAATTGTCTCTGGTTTTATTTATTTCCAGTTTGCTGATTTAGGTTCAGGGTGGATGTTAGACTTTTTGCAGTTCATCAAGTAGAAAATGTATATATCGACTAAGAAAAAACAGCTGGGTACTGTTTGAAATTTACTGTTATAAAATTTATATGGAGGTATGATCTATGAAACACATGAA
>JAPKDT010000344.1 GCA_028822475.1 SAR324 cluster bacterium | reverse complement strand
ATGAGTCACGTCCGGAACCTGACTGCCATTTGACAACAGCATCCCAAAAGGATGAGCTTTTACAAAAGTTCGAATTTCAGCAGTATCTTCCATCTTGAAGTGTGCTGGAATGTACATTTTTTCCTGTTATATTTATTGTTCCTAAGTCACTAAATTTAATAAGATACTGATGTTATAAGCTACGGCGTGTCATCTCGACCGAAGGGAGAGAGCGGATAAAATACTTGTATCTTATAACGATTTCTCAAATAGTTCTGGATGACGTACTTAAATTGTGACTGTCGAAGTTCTTGTTATTATGTGAATTAATCGAACCCAAACTAATCCATCCATTTTAAAAATTTTCTTAAAGACACAACCTTACCTACTACAATCATGGCCGGCGGTTCAAGTCTGCTCTTTTCAACATCCACAGCGCAAGTTCCAAGAGTGGTTTCTAAAACACGCTGGTCGGGCAAACTGGCCTCTGTGATAACTGCAACAGGTTCTTCGGCTGAGCGTCCGTTTCGCATCAGGCGTTCTGCAATCTTTGCAAGATATTTCATTGCCATATACATAACGATCACCGGTGATCCCTGTGCGATTGCGTCCCAGTTGTGCCTTTCAGGAACGTCACCGGCTATACCGTGACCTGTCAGAAAAGTGACCGCCGAATTAAAATCACGATGAGTTACCGGAATTCCTGCATAAGCCAACCCGCCAATTCCTGCCGAAATTCCAGGAATAATCCTGAAAGGAATTTCAGCCTTAACCAAACACAAAGCTTCTTCACCGCCTCTGCCGAAAACAAACGGATCACCCCCCTTGAGTCTTAAAACTCGCTTACCCTGCTTGGCTAATTCTACCAGCCGCAGCGAAATATCTTTTTGTTTTGCCGAAGGTCTACCTCCGCGTTTTCCCGCATATTCGAGCTCACAATCCGCAGAAACCAACTCAAGTATTACTTGACTAACGAGTGCGTCATAGACCAGCACATCTGCCTGCCGAAGTGCATTTAAAGCATGAAGAGTCAGTAATCCAGCGTCCCCGGGACCTGCCCCTGCCAGCCAAACCCAACCCGGTTCAAACTTTGGTAATTCAAAAGGAAGTGACTGCATAACTTTTTTTGCTCTGAAAAAATTTGAAAATGCGCTAAAGTCATTATTTTATATCTTTTTCACTTGTGTCAGAATAACAGGATAAACAAGATTTTTACAGCAAAGTTTAGAATGCATCATGATTGACAAACCCTCCGGACCTCTCAGACGTGGTTGGACCACAGGAGCATGTGCCACTGCAGCAACAAAAGCCGCTTTTACTGCGTTGCTAACAGGCAATTTTTCATCTCCTGTCAGCATAGTTTTACCTAGAGGCGAGCAGCCGGCATTTGTCCTGCACCACACAGAAAACGGGATTGATTTTTCAACCGTTAGTATAATCAAAGACGCGGGCGACGATCCGGACGTAACGCATGAAGCAGAAATCAGCGTCACTGTCAGCTCTGGAATTCCCGGAAAAGGTGTTGTTTTCAAAGCAGGCTCCGGAGTTGGAACAGTTACTAAAGCAGGGCTTGCATTGGAAATCGGAGAACCCGCGATCAATCCTGTTCCACGACAAATGATACGTGCGGTAGTTTCAAAAATCGCTGAAGAATATAATCATTCCGGAGATGTTACTGTGACGGTTGCCGTTTCGGGTGGAGAAGAATTAGCGAAAAAAACTTGGAATCCGCGCCTAGGAATTTTAGGCGGAATTTCAATTCTAGGAACAACCGGCATTGTCATCCCTTATTCATGTTCTGCTTGGATTCATTCGATTCACCGCGGCATTGATGTTGCGCGCGCCAACGGTTTGCTACAAGTAGCAGGATGCACAGGTTCTACCAGCGAAAAATTTGTTCAAAACCACTACCGGCTTCCGGACGAAGCAATGCTTG
>JAPKDT010000059.1 GCA_028822475.1 SAR324 cluster bacterium | reverse complement strand
GCTTTTTCAATAGCTTCTTTTTTAGGAATATTTTGCACATGCACCGGGGCCTCGATGACATTTTCCAAAACTGTCATGTGAGACCACAGATTGAACTGCTGAAAAACCATCCCCAAACGTGTCCGGAGACGTTCCACCTGTTTAATGTCTTCCGGAACAGTTTCGCCGTAGCGATCCTTTTTCATGCGTATCAATTCACCGCCTACATAAACCTTCCCGCTGGTGGGAGTTTCCAGCAAATTGAGGCAGCGCAAAAAAGTGCTCTTCCCGGATCCGCTTGCTCCCAGTAGGGCGATCACATCGCCTTCTTGTGCTTCCAGCGAAATGCCTTTGAGAACTTCGTCAGCACCAAAATACTTATGCAGATCTTCCACCAACAGGGCGGTTTTGTGGTTGTTCAAATTCTCCTTCTGGTTTAATTGACGAAGCAGTTCCAACCGGAACCCGTTCTTGAATCAACACAGATATCCATAAGAAATAGAAGCTGATCCCTTGTTACACCATTTAAAACTAGCTCTCCTGAAAAAAAATGTAAAGCCTTCTATAAATCCTCGTGAATACTTTCCACTTATCAATGAGGAGTCAATAAAGATTTTCAGAATGTTAAAGCATGCTGATTACGGTATGAAGTCTAACCATTCTTTTTCTGAAACGTCCAAACGTTTCCAGCATTCTAGTTGACCGCTGTGGAGGTGTAAAGGTCTTTTCCAGAGGTTGTCATTGAACGTAACGGAAACGCTGTTGTCACGTTGTAGGTGGCTACAAAAACAGCAAATTTTTAATCTGTAGTAATCGATAGGATTTCTTCTGCGGTCGTTAAACCGTGCAGAATTTTATTCACTCCATCACGCCGTAAAGTGATCATTTTTTCTTTCAAAGCCTGTTTTTTTATGGCGTCCGAGTCACTGCTTTCGAGAATAATATTTTTGACGCCTTCGCTCATTTCGAGCAGTTCGTGAATTCCGAGTCTTCCGTGGTAACCTGTATTTCTGCATTTATTGCAGCCTGTTCCACGATAGAAACTCCTGCCGATTTTCCTGAAATTTTCTTCTTTGATACCTAACTCCCTGAGTTGTTCTGAATGAGGTTTGTAGCTTTTACGGCAATCGGGACAGATACGGCGCACCAGTCGTTGCGCAAGCACACCGATGATTGTTGAGCAAACGAGGAAAGGTTCAATCCCCATATCAATGAGACGGGTGATGGTAGCCGGAGCGTTGTTGGTATGAACAGTACTGAAAACCAGGTGTCCGGTCAATGCGGATTGAATGGCGATCTGCGCGGTTTCTTTGTCACGCATTTCTCCTATCATAATAACATCAGGATCCTGCCGTAAAACTGAACGCAGAGCGTTGGCGAATGTCAAACCTAGTTTCGGCTTAACTTCAATCTGGCTGTAACCGGAAAGTTTGTATTCAACAGGGTCTTCAATGGTAATTATATTGCGAGCCTCATTATCGATTTCAGCTAGAGAGGCGTAAAGCGTAGTTGTTTTTCCACTTCCGGTAGGTCCTGTAACAAGGATTATGCCCCCGCTGCTCTGCACCATCTTGGAGTACGGTTTTGAAATGTATTTTGCTAAACCAAGTTGACTCAGTTGCATTAGTTTTTCGTCTTGATACAACATACGCATGACAATTTTTTCACCCTGAATTGTCGGTACAGTTGAGACTCTGATGTCAATTTTCCTACCGGCAATCAGTACCATCGAACGTCCGTCCTGCGGGACACCTTTCTGGGCAATGTCCAAACGGGACATGACTTTAATTCTGTTTACCACAGTCACATGTACCTGGCTCGGAAAAGCAGTGACCTGCTGGAGTATGCCGTCAATACGGTAACGCACAATGGTTTCACGGGTCATTGGGTCTATGTGCACATCACTGGCTTCATCTTTAGCCGCCTGCCAGAGCAAGCTGTTGACTAATCGTTTTATGGGCTCTTCATCTGTTGCATCGAGTAAATCTTCCGGTTCTTCTACTGCCAGAATATTTTCATATGTTTCATCTGAGTCAAGCTGATCCACTGCTTCTTCAGTTGAGGCGGAAGATTCATCATAAGCACGGTTGATCAAATCAAGCACTGCCTGCTTATGAGAAAGAACAGGTTCAATATGACACTTAAAATGACGGGCAAGATCATCCAGCGGCTGTGAAAGTTCCGGATTTGTTATGGCAACCGTCAGCGTGTTGCTCTCTTTTTTGAGGGGGAAGAAGACATTTTTTTTGGCATATCGTATCGGAATTATTTCCGTATATTCACGTACCACCGGAACATCATCAAAATTCTCCCGATACTCCAATTCAAAATAGGTGGCCATTGCCTGTTGAAACGTGTTCTCACTGGTGACATTATGTTTCAGCAGCGCTTCTTTCAGACCGCCCGTACTTTCACGGTAAGCGAGAAGTTGTTCATGCAGCGGCTCCAATGACTCCGGAGACGTTCCAAAACGGTCTACTAAAATTTCAACTACAGGGTGGTAGGTGTTCATGTTGTTAATTATGGATGCTCTGTTGTTTTCTGTAAATTCACTGCGAAGTTAAGCACATGATTCATGATTGATTAAACAATTTTTTTCGCTCCACTCGGTAGGATACGTTTTTGTGCGTTATTACAAAGTCATCTTATTTTTGTTTTTCTTTCTTAAACGCTGCCGGTAAAACAAGGCAACTGTGCCAAACAATAATACCAGGATTATTACAGAAACACCTGCATACTGTAGAGATGTTGTTGGAACATTGCTGATCTTGAAATTCAGTCGGTTCGAATCGGATACTTTGCTTTTCCAACTGAGAAAAGTTGTCTCATTTAAACTTTGTTTGCCTGAAAAACTCAATTCGTCGGACTTGATTTGCAATCGCTCAATTGGAGTGAAAACTCCAACTATGTCCAGAGGATGCTCAAATTCCCTGTTTATTTCTAAACTGCCAAACCAGGCAGGGAGGATATATTGATAAATAATTTGGGTGCTTCCTCTTGGAAAGATATAGGATATTTTTAATACATTTTCTTCCAGTTGATGTTTCATTGAGTTTACGGACTTACTGTCCATCATGCGGAAATTTTTTATTCCTGCAGGGAGTTTCTGCACAAGTGGTCGAGCGCTGGTATCAATTTTGTCCGGCGTGGAATTGCTGTAGACCAGGACCTCAGTCACTGTAACCGCTCCTAATCCGGATTCAATCACGAGTGAGACTTGGGAAGTTTCCAGTTTCTCCACTGCAGTAGAAATGCCCGGAATAATAATGTTTCTTTCAATGAGTGCTTCCCCAGCTTTCATGAAAAATATTTTTGAACTGTATAATTCACCATCCACCCGAGTTCCAAGTTGATAACCAGCGCGTAAATTCTGTTTTACTTTAATGAACTCAAAATTCCCGCTGGTATTAGTTTTGACACGTCCCTGAGGTCCGACAGGAGTTACCTCTCCTTCTGGACTAAGTACAAATTTCAATAACACTACATCAAGTCCTTCCGGAGATGTTTCTGCACCAGATGAGAGTCTCACCTGACCTTTCACTGTAATATTAAGCACGGAAGGGTCTGCTGAAAATGCGGCGAACGGCAGTACAACCGTAAATAGTGTTAACAGTCCAAACAGGCAAATTCGCCTCAGCTGTTGTTTAAGTCTGTATCGTGCAAAACCGCAAAATGTGGCGATGCTGTTTAGAGGATATTTCTGCTTCATGTACTGTTTCATTATTGTGAAGATTCTATAGATTTAAGATAATTGTCGATCTCTTTTGCTTTTTGTTTGGCTGCATTTTGAAATTGTTTTAATTCCGCAGGGGCACGAGCTTTTGCAACCAGCCGATAATGCCGTAACGCGTATTTCCACTTTTCCTTGAAATGATATAATGTGCCAAGTTCAAAGTGAATTTGAACGTACATCGACGAGTTTTTTGCTATTTTTCGGCCGGCCAATTCTTTGAGACGTTTCAGTGCTTTGTCCGTTTTATTTGCTTCACGGTCAAGTTGAGCCACCCAAAAAGCGGCCTGTAATTCCTGGCTGGAACTTCCTCCGCCATCCGCGCGCAACATCCATATCCGTGCTTTGTCAGTCTCTTTAAGCTGGGATGACTGATGATAGCCGATCAAGTAGGCATAAGTTTGATACTCCTTTTTAGGTCGTGAACTTTTCTTGAGCACACTATAAGCCCGCTTGTATGTGCGTACCAGGGCTTTATAATCCTTGGAGCGTTCATAAAGCCGAGTTAGTTCTCCAACCAACTGCAGGACAAGGTTCACATTTTTGTCAGGTACTTTTTTAAGAGCACTTCTATAGTATCCCTTTGCGCGTTTATAACCACCTAATTTTTCTGAGGCATAGCCTTGGTCAATCAGTGCTTCAATAGTCAGTGTCTTTGGTTTATTATAATTGGCCATTAGAGCATATGCATCAAGGATCCCATTATATCTTACACTGCCGGATTTCTGGTTTTCTGCATAAATCAGTAGTTCAAAATTTTGTTCATCCAGGATTATCTTTTTTTCTCTTACTTGCTGGTGAATGGCTTTAGTGACTTTAGACCATTCTTCTTTTTCAATCCATTGCTGGAAGGAGGCATTTGCGAGTAATTTTCTTATTTCATCCTGTTTCTGTTTATCTTTTTCAGTTTGTGGTTTTACTTTTAAGGCTTTTTGATAAAATGAAATTGAAAGCTCTTTCTTGCCTAGTTTTTCTGCAGTTTTGGCTTGGATGATCAGCGCATCCAGATTATCCGCAAGTTGCTGGTCATGTTTACGCAAGAGTGCGTATGCACTCAAAACACCACCCCAGTTTTTAAGTTTTTGTTCTGCAAAGAGCAGTTGGGTAAAATATTGTTCATCCAGCGAGATGATTCCTGCCTTATATTCACTGCGTATGAAAGCAGAGACACCCGTCCAGTTTTCCTGTGCTTTCAGTTCCTGTAAACGTGCATTTGAAATGTGGAGATTAAGCTTTTTCAAATTTTGTGTATCGTCAGGAAAAGTTTTTTTCCAGCGTTCAGCAATTATTTTTAGACGTTCAAGACGTTCAAGACTTTGAAAATCTGCTCTACGTTGTGCTGCAAAGATCCAAAGTTGAAAATAAGGGATGGTCATTGCAGGTGATTTTCTCTCAAAAATTTCCTGAAATTCCAAGGTAATTGCCTTCCAGTCCTGTAACTGTTTGTGAGATTCCAACAAAATCCGGATTGATTGTTGACGATATTTTTCACTCTCAAATATTTGGCGGGAAACTATGCGAGCCTCTTCCCACTTTTTTGTTTCAAGCAGGCAACTGCTTTTCAGGTACTGTAAATGCTGCCATTCTTCCAGATTTGTATTTTTGGATTTTTGCAGATAACCGGGTTTGTCCTTTATTTCCGCAAGCAACACTTCACAATTGTTTTGTTCAAAGTAAGTGAGCAGTAGCTGAGTTTGAAATCCGTGACGCACCTTTTCTTCCAACTTGGGATTACTTCTGACACTTAAGAGAAATTGAACGAATCTTTCTTTTGATACAGTTTCCCGGTAGAGCACCATCAATGTTTGCAAAAGTTCAGGATTTTGCTGGTAATCAGGATGCAGCCGAACTTGTTCAAGCAGTGAAATTGCGAGAAAATTTTGTTTTGTTTCAACATAAAGGTAAGCCAGTCGCAGTTGAATCGCTGCGGAAAGCTCTGTTACGCCACTGGCGAGATATTTTTCAAAGATCTTTATCGCCTTTTTTTTTTGTTTGTTTTCCAGATAGAGGTAACCCAGCCTGATTTGGATCTCCGCAACATGTTCTGTATCTCTGCCTGAGAGATATGTTTCAAAGATCGTAATCGCTTTTTCCCGCTGTTTTGTATCTATATAAAGATAACCTAACCGGATTTGGATTTCTGCAAGATGTTTAGTATCTCCACCGGCGAGATATTTGTTAAAAATTTCGACCGCCTTTTTCGGTTGTTTAGTTTCGATATAGAGGTAACCTAGTCTGATTTGAATTTCTACGGCATGTTTTTCTTTCCCGCGGCTGAGATATTTATTGAAAGTCTCAATCGCCTTTTCTGGCTCTTTAGTTTCAATATAGAGATAAGCTAAGCGGTACTGCGCATCATCGGCATAAGTTTTGTCCTTTGTACCTAAATATTTGCTAAAGGTCTCAATTGCTTTTTTAAGTTGTTTACTTTCTATATAGAGGTAAGCCAAACGGTACTGAACTTCGCTCGCATAAGTTTTGTCCTTTGTATTTAAATATTGTTGAAAAGCAATAATTGTTTCATGCGGCTGGTGTTTTTGCTCTAAAACACCAATACGGTAATATGTCAGCGGTAGGTGCTTTTTATCCTTTTTTGTTAAGTATATTTTATAATTGTTCACCAAACGTTTGACTGATTTTGGCTCCAGAGCAGCAGTTTCTGTTTGTTGAAGAGATGCCGCGTATGCCATTTCTGCCCTCCAAAAGGCAGACCCCGCAGTCAATTTTGAGTTAGGATGATCTGTGACAATCCGTGCAAACCAGCTTTCGGCTTGTTTGTATTTGTTTGTCTGTTGAAACTTAGCTGCTAACTGATATTTAAGATTCAAAGCCTGTTCAGGTTTGACTGACTTTGAGTGTTTCAAATACTGCTCCCATGCATCAGCTGTTTTTGAGATGTCATCCAGAAACCACCACGCACGTCCGGTTAAATACCAGCGTTCCTGTTGTTGACTTTGGGTTAAGGCAGTTGGGTCACTATTCTTAAAATGCTGAATGGAGGTTTTATATTCCTGTAGTGCCTGCTGTTTATTTTTTTTGCGTAATAGTTCTGCACTGAATGAAATTACATAACCCAACCAATAATGAGCTTCATCCCTGAGTTTTGAAGTAGGGTAATCCTGCAACAGCGAAGTCAGGGTTTTAATCGCTAGTGGATATTTTCTGGTCATTACCAGAATAATACCCTGCTGCAGTACTTCATCATCAAGGTATGATTTGCTGCGCGGAAAATTTCTTTTCAGTTCATCATAAGCTTTGATTGATGCTTGAATGTCACCGCCTTTGCGCAGAGCTTTTGCATGCAGGAATAAAATCTCTTCACGTGCAGCACTTTCTTTAAATTGATCCAGATAACATTTTGCAGTTTCAATGGACGCAGAATAGAGGCCATCCGCAAATGTCTCACGCGCCACCGCCAATTGTTCTTCTTCACTCAAGTCACTGGTCCAGCACTGTGCAGACGCAGCAGAGACAGTGAGGAAAAAACTAAGGACTGTCAGCAACAAAGCAATAATGCCGAAGCGTCTATTTGAGAAATATTTTGAAGGGTTTTTTAGCACGTATTTAGATTAATGATCAGTTTTTATTTTTTATAGCTGTTTTGCAGCATTGAATTCAAAGCTGCTTTCCTGTTCAATCAGCTACTAATTCTGTTAAAACTTTTTGCCAGCAGTCAGGATCAGGTTTCAGGATCTCAACAGTTTTTGCTCGGCTAGTTTTTCCACGTACCACACTCACGTTTGTCTTTGCGGTTTTTAAGGATTTTGCAATAAACTTCACGCATTCCAAGTTTGCCTGATTGTCAACCGGAGGTTCAGTAACGCCTTAACGTATACGTCCATCGTGACGTCCGGACCATTCATTTTGAGAGGCACGCGGCTGCAGAAAAATCCGCAAAACAAGCTTTTCTCCTTGCCATGAAAAGGCAGCATTTTGAGCAGACATATGATTAACTTGATTTATCCGTTGCTTATTTTGTGAGTCACAGTAACTTAGAACAACTCTACATTATAGCGCTTCAGCAGAAAAAACCAATCCAGAAGCAAATGAAAATGAATAAATCTACTCTTTCTCCCATTATTAAAATATGCGGTTTGACCAGTCTTGAACAGGCTTTGTCATGTGTTGAATTAGGTGCGGATTGGCTTGGACTTAATTGCTGGAACGGATCTTCACGTTACATTACTACGGAAAAAGCCATGGAGATTGTTGCCGGTCTTCCTGAATCAGTTACTACAGTAGGCGTTTTTGTTAATGAATCCACTGATTCATTGGATAGTATCATGCGTGAAACAGGCATGGACCTCGCTCAGTTGCATGGCGATGAGACGCCTGAAAGCTGCAAAAAAATAACGGTTCCCTGGTATAAGGCTTTCCGCGTTTCTCCAGATTTTCAACCGCAGCGGATTCAGGATTATGGTTGTACTTTTCTACTGGATGCATACAGCAAAACGCATTACGGAGGTTCCGGACAACAAATTGACTGGGAGCTTGCTTCAACTGTTTCAGGAATGGGAAAGTTGATTCTCGCAGGCGGACTGGCGCCTGAAAATGTCGCTGAGGCCGTCAATAAAGTACGGCCCTGGGGCGTGGATGTCTGCAGCGGAGTCGAAAGTGAACCTGGAATTAAAGATCTGTTGAAAGTAAAAGAGTTTATCAACAACATTAGAAATGCCGAAGGAAGTTAGTACTGTCTCAAACCGTTACTGCAGAGATCGCTTCTCCCTGCTCAGTTATTTGAGCGGTTTTGGTTTGATCAGCACACAGGAATGTACGCAAATAGCGGATGTTGCAGGTTGCAGATAAATCTTGTTCTGTTACAATAAGCAACCTGTTTTTGATGCCTGAATCTGGGCAGTGACACAATTTAAAAATATCATGAACAACTCTACATTTACAACTCAGGGCGGTATTAAAATCAAAAAGGCGATTACTCCTTTGGATGCAGAACATGCCCTCGACAAAATATATCAATATATTGATATTAAAAAAGGCGCGCTTTTCGTCAGCAACTACGAAGTTCCGGATCGATATTCACGTTGGGATTTGGGATTTATACATCCCGCGCTGGAACTGATTGCCAAGAAACAACAGTTTGAAATTAACGCACTCAATCCAAATGGAACACGTCTACTGAAATTGATCGCACCTGTTTTGCAGAATCATCCTCATCTTGAAACACTGGTTTTTGCAGATGCTGCTGATCAACCTGCAGTACAAATTTCAGGTACAGTGAAGCCGAGACCTGATTTTTTCCCAGAAGAGGAAAGAAGCCGCCAGCCGAGTGTGTTTTCTGTGATTCGGCAAATATTTGAACTGTTTCGCAGTGTTGATCCTTATCTTGGCCTGTACGGCGCATTTGGTTACGATTTGGTTTTTCAATTTGAAAATATTGAAGCAAAACACAAACGTGATCCTGAACAAACAGATTGCCATTTGTTTTTACCAGTTGAGTTGGTGGTAGTTGATCGGCAAAAGGAAGAGGCTTACAAAATTGAATATCATATTGATACACCAGACGGTATGACAGAAAGCTGGTGGAACACTGGTGATGAATTCCCGGTTGTCCCTGCAAAGGCGGATGGAAAAATTAAGTGTGATCACGCTCAAGGAGAGTTTGAGCAGAAAGTAGCAAAAATACAGGAAGGTTGCCGGCGCGGAGATTTTTTTGAGGTTGTACTTTCTCAGGCATTTTCTACTGCTTTCGGGGAGCAGGCTTCGACTTTATTCAAAAGAATCTGTGCCCAAAATCCCAGTCCTTACAGTTTTCTGATCAACATGGGTGCAGAACAACTGGTAGGCGCGTCTCCTGAAATGTATGTAAGAGTAAAAGAAGATCGTTTTGAAACTAGTCCGATTTCCGGAACAGTTCCTGTAGGGAATGATCCGATGGAAACGGCAGAAAGGATAAAAGATCTTATTTCTTCAGAAAAAGAGGAATCAGAACTCACAATGTGTACTGACGTGGACCGTAACGATATGGCGAGGATTTGTGAACCAGGTAGTGTGCACTTAATCGGTCGGCGTTTGCTGGAACGTTATTCCCGCTTGATCCACACTGTTGATCATTTGGAAGGTGTTTTGAACAAAGACAGGGACGCGGTCGATGCTATCTTGACACACATGTGGGCCTGTACAGTGACTGGTTCTCCAAAACCGGTAGCAATGCAAACAATTGAAAATATGGAAAATTCACCGCGCGGATGGTACAGCGGCTGTATCGGATTTTTATGGTTTAACGGTTATGTCAGTACAGGAATGACTTTGCGTACTGTTCATCTTAAAAAAGGACAAGCCACTGTAAGGGCCGGAGCTACTTTGCTTTATGACTCAGACCCTGCCACAGAAGAGCGGGAAACGCACATCAAGGCATCCGCCTTTTTGGGAGCGACTTTAGGCAGCAAACCGCCTGCTTCAGTTGATTTTGATTTACCGCAGACAGGTGCCGCCAAAACGGTTTTATTTGTCGATAATCAAGATAGTTTTGTCCACACATTAGCAAGTTATGTCAGGCAAACCGGAGCAAAAGTAATCACCCTCCGTT
>JAPKDT010000058.1 GCA_028822475.1 SAR324 cluster bacterium | reverse complement strand
AAATGTATGTAAGAATCAATAGAATATTATAGGAAGTTGTAGGACTATGGTAGGCGCTTAGCCAGTAAGATACTGAGATGGCAGTCTACAAAAGGATGTTGTGGGAAGTAATAGAATCTATGTGTGGCGGAGGGAGAGGGATTCGAACCCCCGAAGACGTTGCCGCCTTAACGGATTTCAAGTCCGTCGGTTTCAGCCACTCACCCATCCCTCCGTATTTTTATAATTATCCTAAATTTGCTTTAATTTCTCAAGTCTGAATTCTAAATCTGCTGAGTTATTAATACGGTATTAAGAGCTGCGCATAATTAACTCTGTTAAGAGTGCTGCTTGTCAATCAATGAACGGAAGATTTTTTTTAATTGAGGGAACGCTCAAATACTTCCAGAGTTTCGGTGAGCATTATTTGAGGATTAAAACGAATTTCTGCATCACGACGTGCGCCCTGACCGAGACGATCACAGAGTTCCGGATCTGTCAGAATTTTCCGTAATTCGTCCGTAAGAGCCTCCTGAGTTTGATTTTTTGTCAACAGTCCATTTTCAGCATGTCTAATGATTTCCGGAAGACAGCCCGTAGGGAATGCCACCACCGGAGTTCCAACTGAAAAAAATTCAACCGCGACCCTGCAGATTACTTCAGAATCTACTGAACTTACTATACCTGCATCTGCAAATTCCATCAATGCCAGGATATCTTCACGTTCCGGAATTAGACGCACATGTGCTTCAAGTTCTAGCCTACTGATATCACTCCGGAGTGCCTGCATTTCGGCTTCATTTTCGGATGTATCACGATACGGAATAAGCAGTACCAAATCAGTAAATTCCAGCAACAGCTGGCTCAAACTATGAAGCACTATCCGCTGTCCCTTGACCGGACGAATACGTCCCACAACTGCAAGCACTTTGGCTTTTGTGGAAATCTGAAATTCAGTCCGAAAATCTTTTTGCGGCAGCAGAGGAAGTTCCGGACAACTGACAGGATAATAAATTGTTTTCAGCTTTTCTGTCAAAATATTTACTTGGCTCAGTAAGCGTTCCGAAACTATTTTGCCTGCTGTAATATGGAAGTCCGTCCAGTCTGAGTACATTTTTCGATTCAGCCAATGTTGATGCAAAAGCCTAGTTGTTCCACGTGTTCGTATCACTGGAAGACGATTTTCTGGAACAAGCGAACGTACAGTGTGGGCCGCAAAAATAAATAAAGGGAAACCTTCAGAACGGTGAGGATTTATCAGTTCAATGCGTTCTTCTAGTAGAAATTTCTTCAGCTTTTGGTAAGCCCTAAAAAGCTGGAAAGGATTGTTGCTGTTGAGATCAATGTGGGTTACTAGACGTAATCCGCGTTCTTTCAGCCGTTGTTCATTAAGCGAGCCCGGACGTGTCAGCACAAAAACGGAATGCCCTGCATCCTGAAGCAGCTTTGCGATGGATGAGGCATAGGCAGCCTCCGCGTTCCACCAGTGGACGTTGCTGCCGATAAGGATCTTCATTAAAAATTTGCGTTTCCGGGAACACGCGGAAAAGGGATAACGTCACGGATATTTTTCATGCCTGACACAAACTGCACCAGGCGCTCAAACCCCAGTCCAAATCCAGAGTGCGGAACCGAACCGAAGCGTCGTAAATCAAGATACCAATCGTAGGTTTCACTCGGAAGTTTGTGTTCTTTCATTTTTCTTGAAAGCGTTTCCAGAGAATCTTCACGCTGCGAACCACCAATTATTTCTCCAAGTCGCGGGAAAAGCACATCCATCGCTGCGACTGTCTTTCCATCAGCATTCTGCTTCATGTAAAATGCTTTAATATCCGCAGGATAGTCAATCAAATTTATTGGTTTTTTAACATGTTTTTCTGTTAAAAAACGTTCATGCTCTGACTGCAGATCAACACCCCATTTTACAGGAAACTCAAATGTTTCTCCGGATTTTTGTAAAATATCAATAGCATCAGTGTAAGTTAGAGTTTCAAATTGAGTTTGGTGAATATGATGCAAAGTTTCTAGCAACTGTGGTTCATACATTTTTTGCAAAAATTCGAGTTCTTCCTCGTGCCGTTCCAGACAGACACCAATCACATATTTGAGAAACTCCTCCGTCAACACGAGCATCCCCTGCAAATCTGTAAAAGCCATTTCCGGTTCAATCATCCAAAATTCAGCGAGGTGACGTGAAGTGTTGGAATTTTCCGCACGGAAAGTTGGACCAAATGTATAAACATCGCTGAAGGCCAGCGCAAAGACTTCTGCACCTAACTGCCCGGAAACTGTCAGACTTACATCTGTACCAAAAAAATCTTTACTGTAATCAACTTTCCCCTCAGAATTTCGTGGTAAATTTTCCAGATCAAGTGCTGTGACGTGAAACATTTCACCCGCGCCTTCCGCATCATTTGCAGTGATGATCGGCGTCTGTACATAGAGGAAATCACGTTCCTGGAAAAAACTGTGGATCGCCCACGAGAGGGTGTTTCGCAGACGAAAGACTGCCCCGAGAGTGTTTGTTCGCGGACGCAAATGTGCGATCTCACGCAGAAATTCGAGGGTGTGACCCTTCTTTTGAAGCGGATATAAATCTCCTGATGAAGCACCGATAACTCTTACTTCTTCAGCGTGAATTTCAAACGCCTGGCCTTTGGCAGGAGACTCAACCACCTTGCCGATTATACTGACTGACGTACCGGTGGTCAGTTTGGAAATTTCTTCATAGTTTCCCAGTACTTCATCCGCCACAGCTTGAATTCCGTTTTGGTTCGAACCATCATAAAGCTGAATAAAGGAAATACCTTTTGAACCCCTGCGGGTGCGTACCCATCCATTGAGAGTCACCTGCTGATTCAGTAGTTTTTCATTGATTGATGAAATGCGGAGGCGTGATGTCATTTTCTGTGATAGAACTGTGTGGTGTCCGGAAGAAATTTGAGTTCTGCAGTAGCAGGGAGACTTTGTCTTTTCTTATTGACCGCGTAATTGTTTAGCCACTTCAATTTCAGAATTTTCAACGAGTTCAGAAAGTTCATCCACTGTAATCACCATACTTTTACGGTCAGGCATTATCGCATAAAGATATTTCATAAATTCAGGTACCATTGCCAAATATTTTTGGTTACGTTCTAATTTTATCTGGCGTACTAAAAATTGTTCAAGCTGTTCCTGCGACATGCTCCGCATTACATTTAAGAATGCAGTCGCACATTCTTCTAATTCTTTACTAATATCAACAGGATAAAAATACTGAAATTGCGCTCTTGAAGCTGCTATACGTACAAAAACCAGCATCACCAGACAAACTACTATTCCGTCTATCCAGTGAACTCCCCAAACTCCCATGAAGCCAAGTAAAAAATAGACAGCACCTGTGATTGAGCCAAGCAACTGAAGCGTCATCCTTATTTTTTCAACAGCAAGATACTTGAAATTAAATCGTTTTTCCTGAACAAAGAAGGCGATTCCATCTGTAAATTGTGGAGAAACCATGACAATTTCTTCAGCGGAAGCAAGTTGGTTCTCCAACTCCATTTCCAGTTTTTTCCTTTTTTCAAGAGCACGTTCATTGATAACTTCCTGCATTACATTACGACGTGTCCCACGCAGTTTTTCGCATAAAATTTCAATATGCTCATTCGGATTTTCTTCTTCTCCTGTCATCGGATCTGCTTTAAACGTCCCCCGATCAGCAAGATAATCGATCATTTCGTCATACAATTTCTTCATGTCGGTCGGGATCGTGCTACTGCCTGTTTCTTCTTCTTCAGCCTGAGAACTTGCCTCCAGTGCCATTTCACAGTTTACCAAAATAGAGAATATTTCTGAGGCTCCTGCTTCGCTGGCAGGATTTAGTTCTATCATGCGGATGAATGTATTTGAAATAATTGAAGTATAAGAGGAATATCTTTTTTCCTTATAATCAATATCAGGTTTTTGCAGACTGTAATAACCATCAAGGATTGCCACAATCATCATACGCAGGAAAGTGTCATAATCCTGATTATTAACACTCTGAGTAACGAGTCCGTTCCAACTCAATGCAGCGAATTTATTTCCGGTTGCACCTGATTCAAGCCATAACTCGGTAGCATCAACAAAATAGGAAACTTTCTCAGGGGTACCGGCATTTTGCCAGAGATAGGAAGAAGCATCAACAGCAGCGGCCTCCGGATCCATTTGCTTCTGAAAGAGCACCATCACGTCTCTGGCGATCTGTCCGGCAAGTTCCTCTGAAACCTCCTCTCCAGCTGTTTCCTGTGTTTCTGCTGCCATAATCAGTTTACTCGCTATTAATTCTTAGGCTTGTTCTGCTGTACGCCAGTCTCTACGCTGAAGAATTTCTTCTTTCAGGAGCGGCATAAATGCATCAAAGGCTAATGTTTGACGCTCTTTACTTCCGTAACGCTGCCAGGTTACAGTTTTGTCAGCCTGCTCGTTTTCTCCCACAATCAACAGATTCGGAATTTTTGTAATTGCGGCAGATCTAATTTTTTTACTGAATGAATCATTCGAATCATCAATTTCAGTTCTCATAAAAGAGCCGAACAAACTTTCATTCAAACTGTTTGCGTATTCATTGAATGCGGACGCTACCGGAATTACACGCACTTGCACCGGAGCCAGCCATGTTGGGAAAGCCCCTCCGTAATGCTCAATCAAGAAAGCGACAAACCGTTCATGCGTTCCCAGGGGAGCCCGATGAATTATGATCGGTGTGTGCTCTTCATTGTCACTTCCAATATAAGTCAAATCGAAACGCTTACCTATCACTAAGTCAAGTTGATTAGTCGATGCTGTTTCTTCCCGTCCAACCACATTTGTAACTTGAAAATCTATTTTTGGTCCGTAAAAAGCCGCTTCCCCGCGGACTTCCTGATAAGGAATGCCCACTTCATCCATAGCTTCTCTTACCAGCTTTTCCGCTTTTTGCCAGAGTTCCGGTTCATCTACAAACTTTCCAGTTTTTTCCTCTGCAAGAGAAAAACGTATCCAGAAATCACTTAACCCAAAGAGTTTATAGTATTCCGTGTGAAGATTCATAACCTTGATAAACTCTTCTTTTGCCTGTTCAGGTGTACAATAAATATGGGCATCATTCATGGTCATACAGCGTACCCTCAGCAATCCAGCCAGTTCTCCGGACTGCTCATAGCGGTAACAAGTTCCATATTCTGCCAGACGCAAAGGCAAATCACGATAACTCCTAGGTTCTGCTTTATAAATCATATGATGGTGCGGACAGTTCATTGGCTTGAGAAACAAGCGTTCGCCGTCCATTTCCATAGGAGGAAACATACTGTCTTCATAATAAGGAAGATGTCCTGATGTATGCAATAATTCTTCTCTGGTTATATGCGGTGTTGAAACCCTTTTGTAGCCACCAAGAAATTCCGTCTCCTTGGCCAGTTTTTCCAACTCTTCACGAATCACAGTACCGTTCGGTAACCACAACGGCAAACCTTTGCCTACTTCTTCACTGATGGCATAATAGTGATGTTTGCTGTTCAGTTTACGATGATCTCTCTCCATCGCCAGGCGACGTTTATCCTGATATATTTTAAGCTCGTCACCTGTCTCAAATGCCAGTCCATACACCCTCTGCATCATGTTGTTATTTTCAGAACCCTTCCAATAGGCTCCTGCAAGTGTATCAAGGGTAAAGCAATTTTTAGGAATGTCGCGGGTTGTCTCCACATGTGGACCTTCGCACAAGTCCCAGAAAGGGCCGTTGCGATAGAGACTAAGAGTTTCATTGTTTGCAGAAAGATCTTCGGCCTGCTCAATTTTGTAGGACTGATTATCTTTGCTGAGACGTTGCACCATCTGCTTCTGGTCAAGTTCTTCACGTTCAAAAACCTGTCCAGTTTTGATTATGTGACGCATACGTTTTTCCAGCTTTGGCAAGTCTTCCGGACTCAAGGGTTCCGCTAAATCAAAATCGTAATAAAATCCGGAATCAATCGGCGGGCCGAAACCCAGTTTTGCATCAGGACGTATTTCCAGCACCGCCTGTGCCAGAACATGAGCTAAGGAGTGCCGAATCTTATAGAGTTTGGAATTTGTGTCTGGTTTTTTCATTCTTTATATCGATCTGTAATACTGTATTAATTTATTATACGGATTTAAAACGTAACCACATTTCAGGCTGCAGCAGGAGTATCAGTCGAATTTGGCCAGGAGATGTCCGGAACAATAATTTCTTGATCTTGAACAAAATCGGGATGCTTTTCCAAGGCAAACTCCAATGCTGCTTTAACATTTTTCAATGGTATAATTTTTAAGCCACTTTTAATTTCATCAGGAATTTCGACTAAGTCTTTTTCATTTTCCTCAGGGATGAGCACTGTCTCAATCAGTCCTCTTTTTGCAGCAAGGAGTTTCTCTTTCAAGCCACCAATTTCAGTAACATGCCCACGTAATGTTATTTCACCGGTCATCGCTACGCTATTCTTGACAGGGATTTTGGTGAAGCTGCTGATAATGGCCATCATCAAAGGTAGACCTGCAGAAGGACCATCTTTCGGAGTTGCACCTTCAGGCAGATGAACATGTAAATCTGTTTTAGCAAAAATGTCAGTATCAATACCTAAATATTCTGCATTGCTGCGAACATAAGAAAAAGCCGCTCTGGCGGATTCCTGCATCACATCTCCCAGTTTTCCCGTCAAAACAACTTTTCCGGAACCTTGCATTAAAACAACTTCAATGATTAGCATTTCTCCGCCCATTGACGTCACGCCCAATCCCATGGAAACACCGATCTGATTTTCATCCTCACGTTGATCGTGTTCAAATTGAGGTACTCCGAGCAGATCATGCACCAGTTTCGGTGTTACTATAGTGGCTTTCTTATCTTTGGTACGTACCAGTCGTGTTACAATTTTTCTGCATACTTTACCAATTTCACGTTCCAGGTTTCGTACACCTGCCTCCCGTGTATAACCTTGAGTAATTTCCTCAATCGCGGATTTACGGAAACGCAGTTGCTTCTCATCCAAACCGTGAAATTTTCGCTGGCGCGGGGTCAGAAACTGAGTAGCGATATGTTGTTTTTCCAACTCGGTATAACCTGACAAATGAATCACTTCCATCCGATCCAGTAAAGGTCCAGTAATATTTTGAATGGTATTTGCCGTGCAGATAAAAAGGACATCCTCCAAACTGTATTCAACGTCAAGATAGTGATCGATGAAAGTACTGTTCTGCTCAGGATCAAGTACCTCAAGCATGGCCGCGGATGGATCGCTGATATTACTTTGATACAACTTGTCAATCTCGTCAATCAACAAAACCGGATTATTACTCTTAGCTTTTTTAATGGACTGAATTATTTTACCAGGCATGGCGCCAATGTAGGTACGGCGATGTCCACGGATTTCCGCTTCATCTCTAACACCACCTAAACTGATACGCACAAAATTACGACCCAAAGCACGGGCCACTGATTTTGCGAGCGATGTTTTTCCAACTCCCGGAGGTCCTGTCAGACAAAGAATAGGACCTTTTAATTTTCCTTTGAGTGATGCCACTGCCAAATATTCAACGATACGTTCTTTAACTTTTTCGAGACCATAATGGTCTTCATCGAGAATCTTCTCTGCCTGTACAAGATCAAAATTATCTTCTGTCCTCACCTTCCAAGGCATGGAAGTTAACCACTCCAGATAATTACGCACCACATTCGCTTCGGAAGACATAGGCGACATCATCCGTAATTTTTTCAACTCTTTTTTTGCTTCTATTTCCACCTCTTCCGGCATTTCCGCTTTTTTAATTTTTTCACCAATCTCATCCAGTTCCGCTTTTGGATCATCCATCTGTCCCAGTTCTTTTTGGATGTTGCGTAACTGATCCTGCAGAAAATCCTCCTTCTTGTTATCACTGAACTGATCTGTCGCCTCTTTCTTCAACTTGTCTTCAAGTTGTACAATTTTCATCTCATCTTTCAAAACCTCAAGTACCTTTTGCAGACGAGTTTCCGGATTCAAAGTTTCTAACAATTCTTGTTTTTGTTCACGAGGCAGTTCCATCAGTGAAACTACGCGGTCACTTACGAGCATTGCATCTGCTGCTTCAAGTGATGCCAAAGCGTCTTTACTCAATTTTATTTTTCCCTGTTTAACGTGATTTTTAAACAACTCACGTACTTCTTCCGCCAACTCATTCAATTTTTCCAGATCAATGTCAAAAGCACTTTCGTCGACAGGTTGAACCTGTACCAGATACTCTTTTTCAGCCAACTTTGTAGACAGCAGTTTCCCTCTTCTGCTTCCCTCAAAGAGAGCTTTTACTGTACCGTTTGGCAGACGCATAACCTGAAGCACACGTCCCAGCACTCCAATTTCGAACAAATCGCTTTCATGCGGATTTTCAACTGCGGATTCACGCTGAGTTACCACAAAAATTTCGCGGTCGCCTGCCAGCGCACGATCCAGTGCGTCCATAGATGCTTGACGGCCTACAAAAAATGGAACAGTTGCTCCAGGAAAAACTATCTCTTCCCGCATCGGAAGCAAAGGGACTATTACGGGATTAAGTTGTTGAGGCATTTTATTATTTTTGTTTTCAGGGTTCATTTACAAGTTTCAGGATTTATGTTCTCGAATCGCAGAGTTCATTCGGAATATCCTGCATTACGGAAAATATCGCTAATCATGATTTACATTTTGTCATCGCTAGTTGTGAAGTCCATCTTTTATCTTAGGTTTAGTCGATTTTAGCTGTAGTATCAAGTTCGATAATTCTGCTTCAGACTATGCTTCCTGAATTGTGGTTTCCGATATTTGTTGTTCTTCGGTTTTGGCTTTTCGTTTTTCAGGATTCGGAAAAGAGAGTGTCAAATAGAAAAACCAAATTTCGGCCAGAGCAAGTAACAGCAGGAAGATGAAAAAATTATTTACATAAAGTGCACCTGCAACAGTTGCTCCAAAAAAATGACCGATAAATTGCGCGAAATTATAAACTCCCATCGCAGTACCTTTAGTTTCCTCGGTCGAACTGCGGGTGACCAGAGAAGGGAAAATTGGTTCAAAGACGTTAAAGCCCATGAAAAAGAAAAATAATGCAACCACGAACCACAAGAGCCGATCCTGCTCCTGTCCAATACCCATTGCAATTAATGATATAAACAAGAGCACAATTCCAAACAGCATGACTTCCCGGAAACGGTTCCGAACTTCCGCAAAGATTGCAGCCAAAATCATTGCAACGGCACCTGCCAGCATCATTGGTAAATATATTTTCCACATTTCAGCACGTTCATATCCGTGCTGAACTAAAATCATTGGAATCAGGAAAAAAGTTGACGATAGTCCTGCTCCGCAAACAAAACCACCCCAACTGATTGTCCTCAGTGTTGGAACATTCCAGACAATTTTTACCATGTTCCAAAAAGAAGTTTTTTGAGGAAGAGTCGGTCTGGACTCCGGATTCGGAACAGTTGTAATAACTAAAACTAAACTCGTCATTGACAAAAGTGCAATCATCATAAACATACCTTGTAATCCCAGCCACTCACCAAAAAAAGGAGCAGCCCCAAAAGCAAAGGCAAAAGCGATTCCGATACTCGCGCCCAAAGCTGCGTTTGCCCGAGTACGAACTTCAGGTCGTGTTAAATCCGCAATCAAAGCAAAGACGGTTGAACTGATCGCTCCGGTGCCTTGAAGAAAACGCGCTACTATCATCCAATGGATTGAATCAGCAAAAGCCCCTAGGACATTACCCGCAATAAACAAAGTCAAACCAATCACAATCACCTTCTTCCGCCCTACTTTGTCACTCCACATTCCGAAAGGCAACTGCAGAAGTCCCTGAGTCAAACCATATGCACCAAAAGCTACTCCTATCAAAAATGGAGTTGCACCTGACAAATCCATCGCCAACACACTGAAAACAGGTAAAAGCAGAAAAAGACTGAACATCCGAAAAAAGAGGATTCCGCTCAGGCTGTAAATGCTCTTTTTTTCCGAAGTTGTA
Source organism: SAR324 cluster bacterium (assembly GCA_028822475.1). Classification (GTDB taxonomy): domain Bacteria; phylum SAR324; class SAR324; order SAR324; family NAC60-12; genus Arctic96AD-7. The sequence continues at coordinate 389 of JAPKDT010000058.1, read as the reverse complement.
AATATAGATGTTTTTGCAGATTCGACCATTTAAACCGTTGATTTAGTGTTCCCGTTCGTACCTCCTTTATTCAAGGTCATACAAAATTTAAATATATAAATTATGACAACGTCCTGCTTGAAACTCAAGCTTTAGCGAATGTAAACAAATGGATTTTTCATTTCCGGATTGCTGATTCATCTGTAGGGAGGATCTCAGACTTTATACAAGTGCATCTACCGGAATCATTTTTCAGTAGATTTAAGAATTGAAACTTGATTAAAATCTTAACTTATCCTAAATTTCAATGAATTTATTTTTTTTTAAGCCCATCAAAGTTAGTTCGACTGAATATAATTTTAACAAAAGAGCAGTTTGTGTGTTCAGTTCCTCCAATTGCTGACCCAGTG
>JAPKDT010000057.1 GCA_028822475.1 SAR324 cluster bacterium | reverse complement strand
AAGACAAAACCATGAGCAGCGATGATGCAAAAATCGGTATCGTTGGCGGTGCAGGTCCATACGCCGGACTTGATTTAGCACAAAAAATACTTCAGCAGACAAGAGCAGAAAACGATCAGGATTATCTGCCGACTCTACTTATTTCCACGCCGGATCAAATTCAAGACCGTACCCGTTTTCTCTTGGGGCAATCCAAACAAAATCCGGCTCACGCAATTTCCCGCAACTTACGTGATTTAAAAACCCTCGGTGCAACTGTCGCGGGAATTCCGTGCAATACCGCCCATGCACCGGCGATCCGGGACGTCTTTCTGGAAAAAATGAAGCAATCCGGAAACCATCTCAAAATCCTCGACATGATTGCAGAAACAATTGCTTTCCTGCAAGAAGCTTGTCCTGAAGTAAAAACTGTTGGTGTGTTATCAACAATTGGAACGTGGAAGGCGGGATTTTATCCGGAACTTCTCAGTGCGGCCGGTTATGAAGTACGGACCCTTAACGAAGCGCAACAGCAGCATTTACACGACAATGCGCTTTTTAATCCTGAATATGGAATCAAAGTTCAAGCTCATCCTGTAACAGAAGAAGCCAGAAAGGTTTTACTTGATGGTGTGGAAATCCTGGTAAAACAAGGTGTACAAGTAATAATTTTAGGCTGCACCGAAATTCCGCTAGGACTTCCTGAGAGGAAAATTGGCGAGACTTTTTTCCTTGATCCAGGATTGATTTTAGCGCGTGCGCTGATTCGGGAGTTCTGTCCGGAAAAGTTATTGCCGTGGACATGGTAAATATGAGCAGACTGCATTCCGCATGAAAAAAACAACCCCAATTGAAAATTTAATGAACGTGATGGCGCGTTTACGGCATCCGACTGAAGGCTGTCCATGGGACCGTGAACAAACTTTTTCCAGCGTCGCGCCGTACACGATTGAGGAGGCTTATGAAGTTTCTGACGCAATTGAGCAGAATGACATGTCTTCGCTCAAAGAAGAGTTAGGAGATTTGCTACTGCAAATAGTTTTTCATTCTCGCATGGCTGAAGAATCCGGTGATTTTGATTTTAACGAAGTGGCTCAAAGCATTGCGGACAAAATGATACGCAGGCATCCTCATGTTTTTGGCGAAGAGGAGCAGCGTTCCAGAGAATTTCACGGGGATGAATGGGAAGCACAGAAAAAGCGTGAACGCGCTGAAAAAGCTCAGCGTCGAGGTGATGCCTTACCCAGCATACTCGATGATGTGGCGTTGGCCTTTCCGGCACTTATGCGTGCAGAAAAACTCGGGAAACGGGCTGCAAAAGCAGGATTTGAGTGGCAGAAAATTGAGCCGTTTTTTAATAAAATAAATGAGGAAATTCTTGAATTACGCAGTGAACTTGATGAAAAAGAAATTTCTAAAAAGTTGGTTGAAGAAGAACTAGGTGATATCCTACTGAGTGTTGTCAGTCTTGCACGTCATCTTAAAGTTGATGCGGAATTAGCCTTGCGTAGGTCAAATGACAAATTTGAAAGCCGTTTCCGTTTTATCGAAAAACAATTATCTGAAGCAGGTAAAAAGCCGGAAGAGACAAGTCTTGCTGAATATGAAGCGCTCTGGCACGAAGCAAAACAAAGTAAACAGGTTTAATCAAGATGTTAACACGCAGAAAATTATTTAAGCAAAGTGCGGTCAGCGCAATTACTATGCTGGCATTGGAATCTTGTTACTCATCTCCGGAAATACCACCAGCACCGGATGGACTGGGACATAACTTTGAATTTTTAACTCCTGCAGACCGTGGGATATTGTCGAAGCTCACACCGGTCATTCTTGCAGAGGGATTACCCACTATCACAGAACAAAAAGCATTAGCGATCAGGGAAATAATAGTCGGCTGGGATATTGCGGTTAGCGGACTACCTCCGTTAACCCAAGCAGAAATCCGCAAACTGTTTTCGGTGCTGGACTCCAATTTTATTTTATCTTTAACTCCCCGTTTACTCACAGGAGTTCCTGATGCATGGGACAACACCAAAGAAATTGATGAGTTTTTAAATAACTGGCGTTTCAGTGATCCGCAAAGTCTGGTCACCGGCAATGAACTGCGTGTTGGTTACATGGGGATGGTTGAATTAACTATGGCATCCTGGTATGCGAATCCACGTTCCTGGGATTTTTGCGGATATGCCGGTCCGCCTGTTTTGTGGTGAGTAAGGCTTGCTAAAAATATATTTCTATTGTCATCGCGAATTTAATCGTGGATCCAGATTTAAAATCAAGCTGAGTACAAGAATTTATGCAGTTCCCCTGGACTCTAGGTCTACGCTGTGCTTTTTTTAGAATGACTATCTTTTACGAGAGCAACAAAGATGCATGAAAAACAAAATGAGATCCGTGATTTTGTAGCAGAGGGTTTTCAGCAGGGCTGGAAACATCTTGACGCATCTTCGCTATCTTCAGATAAAACACTCGAGACAGATGTCGTCATCATTGGTTCCGGTGCGGGAGGAGGAAGTGCTGCGGAAATTCTGGCAGAGGCAGGACTGCACGTGATCATCGTTGAAGAAGGGCCGCTGCAGACTTCTAAAGATTTTCATATGAAAGAAGACGAAGCCTACCCCAAGCTTTATCAGGAATCAGGCGGCAGACAAACCAAGGATCGCGGAATAAAAATATTTCAGGGAAGAATGGTCGGCGGAGGTACAGGAATCAACTGGACAACCAGCTTTCGTACACCTGCAACAACCCTTAAATACTGGGCAGAGGAAATGGGGCTTAAGGGCTTTTCCGAAAATGAAATGCGTCCCTGGTTTGAATGGGCGGAAAAGCGCTACAAGATTCAAAAATGGACGGTTCCACCTAATGCGAACAATAGCGCGTTGGAAAAAGGTTGTGGAAAACTAGGAATCAGTTGGGGGAAAATCAGCAGAAATGTAACCGGCTGTCTTAATTTGGGTTATTGCGGAACAGGATGTCCAGTCAACGCAAAACAATCTACTCTGGTCACTACAATTCCCGGTGCATTAAAAGCGGGGGCGATGCTAATCTCAAAAGCAAGAGCGGAGGCTTTTGTATTAAAAAAAGGAGTAATTACTGAACTTAAATGCAGGGCAATGACTAGCCGTGGAAATGCTCCCTCCGGTCAGCTCATAACAATTAAAGCACGTCATTATGTGCTAGCAGCCGGAGCAATCGGCAGTCCGGCAATCCTGCTGCGTTCCGGTGAAAAAAGTCTAAATCCGCATGGTCTGGTCGGCACAAGAACATTTCTACATCCGGTAAACGTTTCCGGAGCAATCATGCCTTTTCCGGTCAAAGGAGAATACGGTGCACCGCAAACAAGTTACTCAGACCATTATGTTGAGACTCGTCTTGATAATAAAAAGCCTGGTTTCAAACTCGAATGCCCTCCGTTGCAGCCAATGTTAATGGCAACTGCTTTGGATGGGCATGGAAAAATACATGCTGAAATCATGAAACAGAGGCCTAATCTTCAGGTACTGATTGCACTTCAACGTGACGGATTTCACCCGGAGAGTACAGGCGGACAAGTGTATCTGAAAAGTGACGGGACGCCAGGTTTGGATTATCAGGTGTCACGCTACATTTGGGAAGGAATCAGGGATGCTTTTCTGGCAATGGCGGAAATTCAATTTGCGGCTGGAGCAAAAATGGTTGCGCCAGTACACAGGGATGCGGGAATATACGGAAGTATAAAAGAAGTAAAACAAGTGATTGCGGAGTTACCTATGGAAATTCTGAAAGCCAGATTGTTTTCTGCGCATGTGATGGGCGGTTGTCCAATGGGCGAAGATTCTGCTAAATCTGTGGTTAACTCAAATGGACTTCATCATGAAGTGGGGAATCTCTCAGTTTTTGACGGTTCTGTCTTTCCTACATCAATCGCAGCAAATCCGATGGAATCAATTTTTGCTACGACTGCTAAATTCGCGACAGATCTCGCAAAAGGAATGGTTAATTAAGATGCTTGCGAAAAACTCTGAAATACATAATCTATTTTTTTATTTTAGCTTACAATTTAATATAATTATTGATCTAACATACAAAATTTGCTCTGAATCGTAAGAAAAGACAAGGTTTTAGAACGTATTACGAATGCAACATTTAAGATTATTTTGTGAGCATTAATTCAGTTCAGTTTAATCCCTAAAAAAACTGTCTTTAGTTATCATCAGCAAACTTCTTTGTGATTTGAAAGATTTATACTTGAAGCGTGTGAACATATAGCATAAACTAGAGAGTTACAAATCTCAGCAAGAGTATTCGCAGAAGATGAAATTCCGGAGTTGATTGCAGTTCAAGCATTAGTTGGGCAGGCACTCCGTTTAAAACTTTCAAACAGAAAGTTGTTTTTTCATTAAAAAATAATAAAATTTTTGACGGAAAATTAATGAGTGACGCAGAACACATGAGCCGCAAGGAACTGCTGCAGCCAAACCGGATGGAAAAACAATTATATTCATTCGTCGATCATGCATACAGGAAAAAGAGTTTGTACATTAGCGCGGGTATTGCGTTGGTTGTTTTGATTCTTGGAATATGGGGAGGCTGGAAGTATGTACAAAATGAACGTATAAGCCAGGCAAACCTTTATCATCTTGCACGTGCAAATCTGAACAATCCTGCTCTCTCACCGGAAGAAAGATTGAGCCAGGGGATTACTGCATTACAGGAATTTGCCAAGTCTGAATCAGGCAGCACACTGAGCGTGCTTGCGCTGATGGAAACCGGAGAAGCATATTCAAGGCAGTCAAAAATTGACGAATCGATTGCTGTTTTTCAACAGGTAATAGCTCATCCTGAGGCGACTCAGTTTCTGCAAAATTCCGCCAGACTGAGTTTGGCTACATTGTTTGAACAGCAACAACAGTGGGTTGAGGCAGAGGAGATGCTTGAGTCAATAAACATTGCTGCTTGGGATGATGTGCGCTGGCGTGCATTGGCCAGAATCGCAATCGCCAAAGGCGAATTGGATAAAGCAAAAAAATTGCTGGAGCAGTTGCTGGAAAAAGCACCTGATTCTGTCTTCAGGCAGGAAACGGAAACATTATTGTTGACGCTCTAGCAACTTAGTTAACATTTATAACCATTATATAAAAAAACGAAAATGAACGATGATTATCTGAAGCTGGTTGAGGAACACTGTCAGGATGATAAAAGCAATTTGTTTGAAAAAGTATTAACCATGACAAAGCGTGCAAAATCTCTGTATAGTCTTGAGGAATCTGCACGTTCTTCACTTAAACACAAACCGACCTTTCAAGCCATCTTGGAAAATAATGAAGGCCGTTTGCTGATAAAAACTACAACTTCAGACGATTCTGCTGAAGAGAGCAGTAAGTAATAAAAGCAGTTACCGTTTTTTTAGGGTGCACTGACCCTTGAAACCTGAAAGCTAATAAAGCGAAATGCGGGGATCAGTCAATTTGTTGCAGGGTTTCACGCGTATTCTGGGCGTATTACTGACACGTTCCCGTTCACTGTATGCTGCCCTGATCATTTTCTCCGGAATGGGACTGGCTGATTTTCTGTTCCGTACCTACCTTTTTCCTGTCTACACTGATTTTCTGCAAAATCTAGGAGCAAATCCCGATTGGAGCCAGATCGATGTCGGTTTTGCACCGATTGTCTGGCTTTCATTCTTTGCTATCATTTTAGGCAGTCTGACAGTCGTCATCAGTTTTGCCGCTCAAAATGTTCCGAAGCTGATTGATTTATACATGGATCACTGGCCGAGTCTCTTATTCGTCTGGTGGTCCGCAGCTTGTCTGGTGCATGCTCTCACCCTCAAGGTGCTCGCGGAAGGAGGAATTCAAATAATACCCAGCCTTGTTTTTAATTTTCATGTCTTACTAGCGGTTTCACTGGTGATTGGTTTTCCTTTTGTTTTATCCATTCTCAGATCTACCAAGACCAGCAATGTAATAGAAATTTTATTAAATGGTGGTTATTCCAAGATAAATTTACTGGCCGCTAAAGGTTCTGCGGGAACAATATCACTGCATGAGCAGGCGAAAATTCAATACGAGTTATTTGAAGAACTAAATCAACTGATTGATTTACTGGTCTATGTACCATTCAAGGAACCTAAAGCACAAGTGATTGAAGGTATTGGTGCTTTACTCAGGCATTATGTGAAGTTAAAACCGAAAATTCCGGAATTATTTTTCAAAGTTGATGAACGCATTCAGGATGACATTTCTTTCCGTACAATGAAAAATTTGATGGCAGAAGTGGAAAAAACACGTACATTTTATGAACAAAAAAGCTTCCGCCTGATTGGAAATGTCTATAATGTTTTTCTTGATGCAGGAGAGTTTGATCTATCAACTATGTGTGTTGAACAATTGAGCCAGGTCGGAAAAACGGCGATTGCCTGTGATGATCAGGAACTGATAGAAGTCATTACAGTACGTCTTAACACTCACTTCAGATTTGCGCTGAAGCACGGTCAACACCATAACGAACCGCGCAACTTGTATAATCTTGTTTTTTATTATGGACAGTTTATAGGCTATTTAATGGAATATAAGCATGTTGGCAGGATAAAAACGTGTATAGGTTATTTCGTTTTTTATGCTCAGCAGTGTTTTAACGCAATTCAACGTGCAAAATCACTGGCATTTATTTTAGATGTCCTTGCTTTTGAAATGCAAAAATTATTGATTAAAATTTATCAGGAAAATTGGGACAGGGAACTTCAGGATGAGATGTTGCAAAAGTTTCTGGTATTTGATAATTTTCAGGATATGGATAAAAATTTTGCTGTGCAGTTTTTCAGTCAAAATCATGGTATCAGGCTTTTACACATCGGCTTGGCTTTGTTCTACCTTAACCAACAGGAAGATGAATTTGCGTTGAAGATTGCAAAGGATACAATTCAGGATATGGATTTGATGGGAGAAACTCTTTTCAACAAAACAATGTCGACAATATATGCGAGACTGCAGTTTTCCGGTCCAACATTCTGGGAGGATACCGACCGTGGAAATTTGAATATTTATTATACTCCTTATCAAGATGAAATGAGTTCTTTTAAAAAAATACAGCAAGAATTGCTGCTTCAAAATAAGAAAAAATTCCTGTATAGAAATTGAATCATTCTGCAAAATATACTCTCTTAAATAAATTCTTGTGTGATGAAAAAATCTGGTTTATACTGCAATCGGTAGGACTAATATTTGTTTAGTTTTTAAAAAATAAATATGTTTCAAAAAAAATAAAAGATAAAAAGGAAATGTATGAAAAAAGATGTAGATTTTTTGAAAAAAGTAAGAGAACTGGCAGTTGAGAAGAACATGACTGCAACAGCGAAAGCTTTAAAGATCCCGGTTTATACTTTGAGAGCACGCTTGTTGAGAGCAGCAACAAATCTTGGAGAAATTCCACCTCAATTTGCAAAAACCAGAGTTGTAAAAAAAGTTGCCAAGTCCAAGAAACGCAAACTCATAGATACTGTCAGAGCAGCAGGCAAAGCGGGGAGTGCGAAACGTATTATTATTCCTCAGTATATTTTTGAGGAATTGGGCTGGAAAAAAGGAGACAAGGTTGTCATCCGCCGTTCCGGTAAAAATAAAATAATTATAGAAATGCCGGCAAGCAAATAAGCTTCTTTTATGCACTCCTTTACTTTAAAAAATTGAGTGAATCCCTCCTTCATTTTCGAAAACGGTTGATGGTTTATGATCGAGCTGATCAACCGTTTAAGTTATTAAATTATACTAAACAGGATTTTGCATGGATTTGGTGTACCGCCCAAGACGCTTGAGACGCTCCGCACCCATACGTGGATTGGTGCGTGAAACAGAACTTTCTCCCCGCCAATTGATTTATCCGATGTTTGTCACTGAAGGAAAAGCAGTCAGGGAGCACATCGATACTATGCCAGGACAATTCCGTCTGTCTACAGATGAGCTTGTGCGTGAATGTGAAGAACTCTACAGCTTAGGTATTGGTGGGGTTAACTTGTTCGGTTATTCCATTGAAAAAGACGATCTGGCAAGTAAGTCATATGATTCTGCTGGTTTGGTTCAGCGTGCAGTCAGAGCTATCAAAAAAGCAGTTCCTGAATTATGCGTGCAAACTGATGTTGCTCTTGATCCATATACGACACACGGTCATGACGGACTTGTCATGAATGGAAAAATAGTAAATGACGAATCTGTTGAGGTATTATGTAAAATGGCACTTTCTCATGCTGAAGCAGGCGCGGACTGGATTGCGCCTTCTGATATGATGGACGGTCGTGTTGGAGCAATCCGTAACGCACTGGACGTGCAGGGTTTTTCCGATGTGGGTATTCTGGCATATTCCGCAAAATATGCTTCCTGTTTTTATGGGCCGTTTAGGGGTGCTCTTCAGTCTGCTCCAAAAAGTGGTGACAAAAAAACTTATCAAATGGATCCTGCAAATACACGTGAAGCATTACGTGAGATTTCTTTAGATTTAGATGAAGGAGCAGATGTAGTTATGATCAAACCGGCACTGACTTATCTGGATGTGATTGCAAGGGTACGCGATACCTTTGACGTTCCGGTAGCGGCTTATAATGTTTCCGGAGAATATGCGATGGTTGTAGCTGCTGCCGAAAAAGGCTGGCTTGACCGTGACCGCGCCATGATGGAAATGCTCCTGTCTATTCGACGAGCGGGAGCGGATATGATCCTCACATATTTTGCAAAAGACGCAGCTGCTTATCTACGTGCTGATTACGGAAGTTACACATGACTGTTTCACTCACCATCCGGAATGCGGAAGTTGTTCTGCCTGGAAGTGTCCAACGGGTTGATGTCTCGGTAATAGACGGCAGGATTCACGCAGTCGGCAACGGTATTGCGGAAGTCGGAAAAGTGATCGACGCGGAAGGTTTGACTCTGCTTCCTGGCATGATCGATCCACAGGTTCATTTCCGTGAACCGGGGGCTGCGCAGAAAGAAGACTTGCATAGCGGTTCCTGTGCAGCAGCAGCAGGTGGAATTACCAGTTTTCTTGATATGCCGAACAACACTCCGCCGGTCATAACCCGTAAACGGATGGCTGAAAAAAAACAGTTGGCGGCAGAAAAATCGGTTGTTAATTACGGATTTTTTATGGGAGCGACTCCGGATAATCTGGAGGAATTGAACGCGGTGGAAAATGTCTGTGGAATAAAAATATTCATGGGTTCATCCACCGGAGATTTGCTGGTGGACAATCCGCAAGTGTTGGAGAAAATTTTTTCCAACGGTTCACGCCTGATTGCTGTTCACGCAGAAGATGAAGCTGTCCTCAGGGAGAACACTGAATTACTCAAGCATATTTCAGATGTCCGTCTTCATTCACGAATCAGGGACGAATCGGCAGCGCTCAAGGCAACTAAACTGGCGGTAAGGCTTTCATTGAAGTACCAGCGTCGGTTGCATATTTTGCATTTAACGACGGAAGACGAATGTGATTTCCTGCGAGGTCTGCCGCGTGAACATCTGATTTCAACGGAAGTCTGTCCCCAGCATTTTACTCTGACAGTTCCGGAATGTTATGAGAAGTTGGGAACTTTAGCGCAGATGAATCCGCCTATACGCACAAAGCGTCATGCAGACGCACTTTGGCAGGCGCTCAAAGATGGAATAATTGACTGTATTGCGACTGACCATGCACCTCACACTTTAGCTGAAAAGGAGCAGCCTTATGGAAAAGCTCCTTCAGGTATGCCTGGAGTTGAAACCTCACTGCCTTTGATGCTGGACCGTGTCAACCGTAATGCCTGTACTTTGCAGGAAGTTGTTTTTTGGATGTCTGAATCTCCTGCAAACCTCTACCGGATGCAGGGAAAAGGGCGTATCGAAGTTGGGCAGGACGCAGATTTGGTTTTAGTAGATATGGCATTAAAGAAAACAGTCAGGAATGGACAACTGCACACCAGGGTTAACTGGTCACCTTATAACGGCATGGAATTACAAGGCTGGCCCGTTCGTACTATTGTGAACGGCGAGACTGTTTTCTTGAATGGTGAAGTTGACAAACTTGTCCGCGGAAGAGAAATCTGCTTTGCATGATGAGCAGATAAGAGTTAGGCTAGTTTTGAGAATACTATTTTTAGCTTTTTCTTGAAACCGGTTTGCGTAAAAATAATTGAAGAAATTTCAAAAACATATTTTTATTGGAGGAAATGATGACTACATCTACGGCGAATAGTTCCCATAAAAATTTAATCGAAATGCTCGAAAATTCCCGGCAGCGTTACGGTGACCGTCCTTTATACGGTACTAAGCGGAACGGTGTTTACGAGTGGACAACCTATGAACAGTTTGCAGAAAAAGTAGATGCTTTGCGCGGAGGACTGGCTTCGTTAGGTGTATCTTCAGGAGACAAAGTTGCGATTATCTGCAAAAATACTGAAGAATGGGCGGTCTCAGCAT
>JAPKDT010000343.1 GCA_028822475.1 SAR324 cluster bacterium | reverse complement strand
GGCTGCTGTGACTGTCCAAGTTGCAGATCATGTGTTCCCACGTATATCAGTCCCAACAACAGTAAAGCGATAAAAATCAGAATCCATTTCTTTTCCTGTGGATCAAAGTTATCAAGCATAATCAGAATTGCTGCAGAAATCTCAGGTCATTGCCGTAAAAGTAGCGGATATCGTCAATGTTGTGTTTTAGTAGAGCAGGCCTTTCAACACCCATTCCAAAGGCAAATCCGCTCCATTCTTCTGGATCATATCCGCCGTTGCGTAAAACAACCGGATGCACCATTCCGGCTCCGGCGACTTCCAGCCAGCCTGTATATTTGCAGAGCCGACATCCCCCGCTTCCGCTGTCTGCTTTATCTTTACAACTGCAGCTCATATCGATTTCAATACTTGGTTCAGTGAAAGGGAAGTAACTTCCGCGGATTCTCACTTTTCGATCTTCTCCATACATTTTATGCGCAAATTCAGTCATCACTCCAATCAGGTCTGTCAGTCTGATATTTTTTCCAATAGTCAACCCTTCAACTTGATAAAACTGATGTTCTGAACGTGGGGTGATTTGCTCGTAGCGGTAGCATTTACCTGGAAGAATAACCCGGATCGGATCTGGATAATATTCACGCATAGCCCAAATTTGTCCGGGTGAAGTGTGGGTACGTAATACCACCTCGTCATCCACCCAGAAGGTGTCCCACATATCTCGCGCAGGATGGTATTCCGGAATGTTCAGCAGTTGAAAATTATATTCGTCAGTCTCCACTTCGGGTGCTTCATAAACCTGAAATCCCATTTCCTGAAAAATTTGATAAATACGACGTAAAGTCTGAGTCGTCAGGTGCAGATGCCCGGTGGTGCAGGGGCGTCCCGGAAGAGTTACATCCAGATCGTCAATTTCCAGTTCTTCATGAAGTTTGCTTTCACGTAAAGTTTCTTGACGCAAATCAAAAGACTGCTGAAATTCCTGTTTAACTTCATTGATAATTTTTCCAACAGCAGGTCGCTCTTCAGCGGAAAGTGTTCCGAGTTGTTTGAGAAACGAAGTGAGATCACCTTTGCGTCCCAGATATTGGTGATACCAATCCGGAAGTTGATCTGTACTAGTTAAAGACTTAAGTTCGTTTTGACCCTTTTCGCGGAGCAGGTTTATTTGTTCAAGCATTTTATGAAAACAGATAATTGATTATTAGTCAGTGGCGGAATTTGAAAGTTCTATAGTCCCGGGAGACTCCTCCATATTTATATCAATACCGCCGCTGCGTAGTCTGGTGAAAGATTCAAGGACATGCTCTAATTCTTTTACTTTTGTTGCGTTTTTAAGTATACGGTGACTAAATTGCTGAAAGGAAATTTGATGACTGCTCGGTACTCTGAGCGTTCCATTTACAAATTCCTGCAAATGAAGATGCACCTCGTCGAATTGGTCGCACCAGCGATTATAACTTAAATATGACTCTTTGAGCGAGACAATCTCCGGTTCAGGAGAATCCGCATCTGCTTTTGAATTTGGGGCACCCTTTGTGTCTCCGGTTTTATTGAGCATCTGCAGTTCCCTCTCAAGCGTTCTGGCAAGATCCGGACGGCCGAGGGGGTCGGATAAACCGCTTACCGGTAAAGTCACTATCGGTACAGGAACGGCCGGAATTTGTTCTGACGCGGATTTACCTGTCGGAATGCTTGACCTTTGTGAAGAACCGCTTTCCAAGTGTGTTAAACGCTGTTGAACCGTATGTATCTGATCAATCAAACGAGCCAACTCTGAATTGAGTCCGCCAATTTCCGCAATTCCAGGGATTTGGTTTTCTCCGCTTTTGAGAACATTCGGCATGACAGTTATTTGCTGCCTTTTGAGCCAGCCCGGTGTACTTAGGCGTGCCTGCCATTCCGGATGTTGAATAAGCTGTTGCTCGCAGGCTTTTAACCAGGTTTGAAAACTGAAAGGCTGATTTGGAATCTGGAGCGGTTTTT
>JAPKDT010000342.1 GCA_028822475.1 SAR324 cluster bacterium | reverse complement strand
TCAGGGCATTATTCAATTCGCGTCATCAACTTCTGCTTGAACGTCTGCGGAATGTCACTTGAACATTTTAGCAAAAATTAAATTACAACTAGCTCATAAGAAACTATAATGCCCTAAGAAGCGTGAATCGATAAACGTGTGTATGGAACAAGGAAGCCCGGTAATGCCAAATGAAGATGTCATTTCGACTCCAAGGAAAAATCTTACTGACATTAATACACTCGCTTAGACCAGGTTTTCGTTTCCTAAGCAATGAGACTGTACTAGGACTTATAACCTATTCAGCAAACAAATCCGTTAAACTTGCAGATTCAGAATCCGAGGCAGGACTTCAAAAGTTGCTTCGAGATTTCCGGGAGACTCACCATCAATATCCAAAATAACCTGTTCCGAACTCTGTGCGGTAAATTTACGTACCTTTTGAAAAAAGATCTCCGGAAGTTCTAAATGTGTTCCTTTGTAAATTTTAGGCAAATGCCAGAGAAATTTTGCCAGAGAAATTTCTTTCAGCATTAACAAATCCAGCAGACCGTCATCCAGTTCTGCTTCCGGAGCCGCGTGCATCGCACCTCCAAAATAACGACCGTTGGCCAATAAGCAGAGTCTTGTGCGGATTTCCTCTTCTGGTCCGTCGTCTATGCGGTAGCGGATTGTCTGGTTGGGGTGAGTGAAAACTGTTTTGATCGTGGCCCACAAAAACAGCATTGTCCCATCAAGATAGTTACCCAGCCGTGAATTATCAATGTAATGATCAACCGCCCCGCTGAGTCCGAAACTCGCAATGTTGTCAAAATAGCGGATTTGTTTTGTTTTATCCGCAGCAGTGTAACTGACTTTTCCTACATCAATTTGACGTATTGGAGCATCTTTCAGCTTTTCTACTGCAGTCTGCCACTTCGCTGATATACCCAAGGAACGTTGAAAATCACAACCAGTTCCGGTCATCACAAAACTCAAGCTTGCCTGCGGATTAAACTGAACATCATTTTCAATAAAACCATTCAGCACTTCGTTGAGATGACCATCTCCTCCAACTGCCACTATTCTTGTCGTGCCACCTTCAAGAGCCTTACGCGTCAAAAGAACGGCATCGCCCTGACAAGTCGTCAGCTCAGTTTGAAAAGTACCGATGCTTTGTTTTAAAGCAACCGCAATGTCCGGCCAGATCTTTTCTGTTCGGCCGTTTCCCGCATATGGATTAATAATAACAGTGGTCTTCACAAAGCTCCTTAAAGAATTGCTACAAAAAACTTGCTACAGTAGAGATAGTTTTTTAGAGTGGTAACATTAACAACAATAAGCATATTAAACAAAAGGAAAAACTGAATGAAGATTAAGCTTATAATCAGTCTGCTCTGCGGAGTAACACTAATGATGCTGTCTGCCTGTGACTGGAACAAAACCGAACTAGCGCAACAGCAGAAATATGCTTCCGGACCGGACGCGCCAGCCGCGCTCAGCGGAACTCTTCAGCGTAATCAGGATTATTTTAAAAAATCCGATGGTGACCTGCTGAAAAAAATGCGCTGATTTCAGCTTCCATTTACCAATTTTTCAAACCGGAACCGGATTTTTTCCACTCGTTTCCGGTTTACTTCATAGTCATAATATCCCATCCGCGATGCCGAACGTACATGGATCAACTCTTCTGATTCCATAAAATAAAACTCAACATCATCAACAAAACTCATCCAACGTGACGTGAATTCGACATGCCAGTAGTCTCCGTTTTGCGTGATTATCTGTGCGTTTTCATGCGACAGTATCACCTGGTTAAGCCTCTCCTTTGCGACTTCTAAAGACCCCGTATAAGCTAAGGGCAGAATCAGGTGTTTTGCATCACTCTGCAGACTTAGAACACAATTTGGACTTCCCGGACAAGGCGCAAACAACTTATTTTTCAATCCGAGCTTTTCCGGGCGACTTCCCGAACAACTGCTAATTCCCCACAAAATTATTATTCCTCCAAAGATGAT
>JAPKDT010000056.1 GCA_028822475.1 SAR324 cluster bacterium | reverse complement strand
GACCTTTGATTGCCTTGAAAAAACACCGAAGTAGAATTAAATGTATGAAATTGGCGTGGGACGCACTTGAAGATTGTGCCCGTCAAAACGAAACGTGAATCAGGATTCAAGAATGTACAAAGAAGATACAGAAAAAATTCGGAAAATGCTGGAGGAGCAAAATTATGTGGCAGATTCCGCAATTGTCATGTCGGTTTATTTAGCGAAAACACTGCAAAAACCTTTGCTGGTTGAAGGTCCGGCTGGTGTTGGAAAAACTGAAATCGCGAAAGTAATGGCAAAAGCGCTTGATACAGATTTGATACGACTACAGTGTTATGAAGGGCTTGACGCAAATATGGCGCTTTATGAGTGGAATTATCAACGCCAGTTGCTGCACATCAAACTTGAAGAAGGTGGGGAAAAATCTCTGGCAGAGCGTGAGTCTACAATTTTCAGTGAAGATTTTTTGCTGAAACGCCCTTTGCTGCAGGCGATCACGCATCATAAACCACCAGTTTTATTAATTGATGAACTTGATCGTTCAGACGAGGAATTTGAAAGTTTTTTGTTGGAAATTCTATCTGAATGGCAAATCACGATTCCGGAAATCGGCAGTATAAAAGCCAAAGAAAAACCCTATGTAATTTTAACCAGTAATCGTACCCGTGAATTATCAGATGCAGTACGCCGTCGCTGCTTTTACTTGTGGATGGATTATCCGGAATATGAAAAAGAATTGGCGATTGTACGCAGCAAAGTCCCCGGATGTGATCTTCGGCTGGCCAAACAAATCTGTGTATTTATGGAATTGATTCGTAAACAAAAACTGGAAAAAATCCCCGGAGTTGCAGAAACATTGGACTGGGCTAGATCACTGGTCACGCTGCATCAGGATCATCTTGACCCTGTCATGGTTGAATCAACGCTCGGTATTGTTTTCAAAGACCGTATGGATATACAGCATGTGAAGGATTCACTAAGCGATTTATTTGAAAAAGTAGGTGTAAAAATCAAAGAGCTTCCTGTAGAGTAACTACTCCAATTTAACAGCAGCGATAGCTGATTTCGTCTTTAATTATTATCTGAGGACTTAAATGCCGAGTGACAAAAACAGGATTTATCTTTTGGCCCTAGCGGCACTGGTTGCTGCAGCCGCGCTTTATATGAATGCAAATAAAGGTGCAGATTATCCTGTGCCGTCAACTTTAAATCAAGAGGGAATTGTGACCAATACAGCTTCAGCAGATACTATCACCACTGCAAGCGGTTTGCAGTATCGTATAATAACGGAAGGTTCTGGAACTGAGAATCCTTCTCCGAGCAGTATTGTTACTGTGCATTACAGCGGTAAACTGACTGATGGGACAGAATTTGACAGTTCTTATAAACGTAATCAACCCGCTTCTTTTCCGGTAAATGGTGTTATCCGGGGCTGGACTGAAGCTCTGCAGTTAATGCATGTGGGTGATAAGTGGGAACTGACGATTCCTTCGGATTTAGCTTACGGAAGACAAGGCGCAGGCAACGCAATTCCGCCGGATGCAATATTGATTTTTGAAGTTGAACTTCTTGAAATAAAATAATTTTTTTAAAGCAGCTTATTCTTAACTCTAGCATTGAAACAAAGATTTAGTTGCATAATTTATTAGACTTCGTCAATTGCTATTTCTGCAACTCTTTGAGCGTATCGATTATTTGCTGAAAAATATGCAGTACCATATCAGCGGTCATCGGACCCTGATTGAGCGAGCTTAAACGGTCGAGTAACTCTATTTCCCTTTGCGGGACTAATACTTCAGTGTTTTCTTTTTGTTTTATTGCTCCAATTTTCATTACACATTTTGCACGTTCATTCAGCAATGCCAATAATTCTGCATCCAACTCGTCAATGCGCCCCCTTAATTTCTCCAAAATTTCTCCCTGATTATTGTAATTAAGACTAAAGTCACACTCAAAAATATTGAATTTTGAAAACTGTAATAAAAAATTGACCGTAAGTATAAGTAGCAAATAGTTCAGAAAACGCAATAGCTACGATCAAACTAGTCAATATTTCAGGAAAAATCTTGTAATTAACAGATAAAAGACTTAGTATTCAGTGATTATCTTTTTTGTGATATTGACTTTTTTTAAAGAGAAATTTAGATGCGGGCCAAACTGATTGCGGCAAACTGGAAAATGAACGGCTCGTTCGCGCTGATTGACGAGATGTTGAAAGTTCTCAGTCCATTAGTGGAAAAGAGTAGTTGTGAAGTCGTGATTTGTCCACCGGATGTTTTGCTGTCATCAATGAAAAAGACATTTGAAGGTACACGAATCGCGGTTGGCGCGCAAAATGTTCATTCAGAAACGTCCGGAGCGTTTACCGGTGAAACATCTGCACCGTTACTGCAGGAATGCGGAGCTCAATGGTGTATTGTCGGACATTCTGAGCGTAGAATGCTGTTTGGTGAAACTGACGAATTTATCCGTAGCAAAACAGAAACTCTGCTAAAACACGGTATCCGTCCGATTCTCTGTGTTGGAGAAACGTTGGAGCAACGCGAATCAGGGAATCACGAAGAAGTAGTTATCGCACAGTTGGGCAAGGGTTTGTCAGGATTAGCGGCAGATGACCAACTCCGTTGCGTAGTCGCATACGAACCGGTTTGGGCAATTGGTACAGGTAAAACTGCTTCTCCTGAACAAGCCAACTCAATGCACATGGTAATCCGCAACGAACTGGAATCACTTGCCAGTCCTGAAGTTGCTGATAAAATGCAGATCCTTTACGGCGGAAGTGTAAATGCAGAAAATGCGGAAACTTTACTTTCTCAATCCGAAATTGACGGTGCGCTTGTTGGTGGAGCTGCTCTTAAAACTGATGCTTTCCCGCAAATTGTAACAGCGGGCAGCTGATTAAAAAAATCTATCTTGACCAGTCTTTATGTTTGAATTAATTCTAGTTTTTCACATTATTGCTTCTATTTCGATCATCTTTTTTGTCCTCCTTCAGTCCGGCCGTGGCGCGGAACTAGGTGCCGCTTTCGGCAGCGTGGGTCAGGCAAACTCGGTGCGTGGAAGCATGACAGGTGTAGGAAAAATTACGACCGTTGTGGCGATTGTTTTCATGTTGACCTCTCTCTCTCTGGCTTATCTTTCTTCAGAAACAGCACGTGATTCTGTTGTAAGGGATTTAAAACCGGCCACCTCGGTAGTGCCTGCGGCAGAGCAAATGCTTATTCCAGAGGAAGATTCGCAAGCGGAAACAACCACGGAGATTCCTACTGCTGAGTTAGAACAGAAAGCGGCGCCACCTGTAGATTCCTCATCCGGAAACTAAGACCACCGGATCAGCACAACCCATCCATGAAGAATCTCTATGCAGTGAGACTTCTGTTGTCGCTCTAGCTTTTAATACTTTATAAATTGTTCAAGTAAGAGCGCTGTCTCTCTGAATCCCTCTCTGTTTTTGCTTTTTAGGATATCCCCGTTATCACAGCTCTCTTCTATACAAGTATTCACTTCGGTTTTTGGTTTATAGGTCTTAGAGTCTGTTTAACAGAGCCTGTTCTGATGCAGTTTGTGAATAATCAAAACTGCACAAATAATTCATTTCAATTTGCGGTGCGGCTAAAACTCAGTATGTTTCATGCAACTAAGAACTTAAGAGAGTAGTGAGAGATTCTCCAGCTTGCCAAACTTACTGATTACATGATATTATCTACAAGCACATTATTACGAATCCATATTTTAACGCCCCTCGAATTATCCCTGAACTGGACTACCAGTCACCAATTGTCTCAAAGTGAAAGCTAAACGAATTGTCATCAAAATTGGCACAAATGTTCTGCATCGATCAAATGGCAAACTGGATTATAAACTGATCACGGAACTCGCCGGGCAGATAACGCTTATCCGCGGCAAAGGGCACGAGGTTTTAGTAGTAAGTTCCGGTGCTGTAGGTGCCGGAAGAGAACTGTTTTCTGTGGACGAATCAAAAAACACTCTGACCTCACATCAAATACTGGCATCTGTTGGTCAGGCAAGACTGATTCAGATTTATGCAGATGCTTTTCGGGAACATAAAATTACTGTAGCTCAAATTTTGTTAACTCGTGGAGATTTTGGCCTTCGCAAGTCATACCTGAATATTCGAAATACTCTTGAGAATCTGCTCAAATATAAAATTGTACCGATTGTTAATGAAAACGATGTTGTGGCGACAGAGGAATTGGATCTTAACTTTGGTGATAATGATTTACTCGCAGTTTATCTGGCAACACTGATAGGCGCGGATCAGCTTTTTTTCCTCACTTTAGCACCGGGTTTGCTTAAAGAAGAAACTACCGCGGAAGGCATGCGTTCCATTGTTGTTGAGAAAGTGCATGAACTCACTGACGAAATTTTAAAGCACTGTCTGCCAGTCACTTCTGCAGGTGGAAAAGGCGGAATGGAAAGTAAAGTCCGTTCGGCCGGCATGGCAATGTCATTTGGAATTGATACATACATTATTGACGGTAAATCTCCTGAAGGTGTGTGTGACATCATAGAAGGTCGTGCGCGTGGAACACATTTTGAGGCACATGGACGGAAAATCCGCAGTTATCAAAAATGGCTTGCGGCAGGAGCACTCAACAAGGGAACTTTGTTCATTGATGCAGGTGCAGAACAAGCTTTGTTAAAAAATAAAAAAAGTTTATTGGCAAAGGGTGTGACTCGTGTTGAAGGTCAATTTGAGATTAAAGATCTCGTAGAAATATGTAACCTCGAAGGTGTACGTCTTGGAGTAGGACGAGCAGATTGTACTGCTAAAGAGTTACGGTATCAAATAAAAGAACATAAGTTAACAGAGAAGGGTGGGAAAGGAATCCTTAGTAAACCTGTTATTCATCGTAATCATCTATTTTTGGAGTAAGTTATGACTGTCAGCCAACCTGCGATTAATGCTAGCAACAGCATTATCGTCAGACTTAAAATTGATAATAAAATTGGCATGTTAGCTAGCGTAACCCAGGCCATTTCGGAGGAGCATGGCATCGTCGGAGCAATTGATTTAGTGCAGCCGGAAGATGGAGTTTTGGTCCGTGACATTAGTATTTACACTCATGATCAGGAGCACAGCGATAAAATAATTGCAGCAATCAAAAACATTCAGGGTGTGAAATTTATAAATTTTTCTGATCGAACATTTTTGGTTCATTTAGGTGGAAAAATAGGTATCAGGAACCGTATCCCAGTCAAAACACGTGATGACCTTTCAATGGCTTACACGCCCGGGGTCGCAAGGGTTTGTATGGATATTTATGATGATCCGGAAGATGCGTATAAGTTGACAATCAAAGGCAATACAATCGCTGTGGTCACAGATGGTACTGCTGTTCTAGGGCTTGGAAATATAGGTCCTAAAGCCGCTATGCCTGTGATGGAAGGTAAAGCCATGCTTTTTAAAGAATTCGCCAATATAGACGCATGGCCGATTTGCCTAGACACCACAGATACAGAAGAAATTATCCGCACTGTGAAGGCTATTGCCCCCGGTTTTGGTGGAATTAACCTGGAGGACATTTCAGCACCACGCTGCTTTGAAATTGAAAGTAGACTGCGTGAGGAACTTGAAATTCCGGTTTTTCATGATGATCAGCATGGAACTGCGGTCGTTTCCACTGCTGCCTTGATCAACGCATTGAAGTACGTTGATAAAAAAGCTGAAGACATAAAAGTTGTTGTCTCAGGAGCCGGTGCAGCAGGAACAGCCTGCTCCAAAATGATTCTGCAGCTTGGAGTAAAAAACTTGATTGGCTGTGACAGCAAAGGTGCGATTAATGCCAAACGAAACGATCTTAATTCAAGTAAACAGTGGTTTGTTGAAAATACAAATCCGAATAACGAGGAAGGTACTCTCAAAGATGTAATTGCAGGAGCAGATGTATTCCTGGGGGTTTCCGCACCTAATGTGATCAACCGGGAGGATGTCAAAACTATGGCCAAAGATCCAATTGTTTTCGCCATGTCAAATCCTGATCCGGAAATCAGCCCTGAGGAAGCTTTACCGCTCGTGGCGGTCATGGCGACTGGGCGCAGCGATTATCCAAATCAAATCAATAATGTCCTCTGTTTTCCGGGTATCTTCAGGGGAGCGCTGGATTGTCAGGCAAGTACAATAAATGAAGAAATGAAATTGGCCACCGCTCACGCCATTGCCAGTACTGTGAAAGAATCACACCTCAGTGCAGACTATATTATACCGAGTGTCTTTGACACAACGGTTGCGCCTAAAATTGCTAAAGCTGTAGAGAAAGCTGCGATAAAAACTGGCGTGGCGCGTCGAACAAAAAATTGACAGCAGAGTTGAGGCTCTGTCTTATGTATCTATGAGGCACATTAATGAAATATATCAGGAGGAAAAATGGGAATAGCTGACTTTGGAACCATCGCATTAATGGCTGCTTTTGCGGTTTGTGTATACGGAACTGTGGTTCCTCACCTTGGAGTCAAAAGCAATAACTGGAATTTAATACGCTCTGCGCAAAACGCTAGTATACTCAGCTTTTTATTAATCGCAATTGCTTCGGCAGTGCTGCTTCAGGCTTTGCTTGTCAGTGATTTTAGCCTGTATTATGTATGGGAGCATTCCAGCACGGACATGCCTTGGTTTTACAAAGTGTCTTCATTCTGGGGAGGCTTAGAAGGTTCGTTGTTATTTTGGGTTTTGGTACAAAGCTTTTTTGCAATGATTGTTGCATTCCGTTATCAATATTCCAATCGTGAAATCATTCCTTATGTGATTGCTACACTGAATTGTATTCTGGCTTTTTTGCTGTTGTTACTCATCGGCTGGTCAAATCCTCTTGATTTACAGGGTGTGATTCCTCTTGAAGGAAGGGGGCTGAATCCGCTTTTGCAAAATCCTGCCATGGCGATTCATCCACCGTCTTTGTATCTGGGATTTATCGGATTCAGTGTGCCATTTGCTTTTGCAATGGGAGGATTGATTCTTGGAAAAATGGATAACGAATGGGTCATGACTACACGGCGTTGGACACTGACTGCTTGGTATTTCCTTTCTGCAGGACTCATATTAGGTGGGCAATGGGCCTATGAAGAATTGGGCTGGGGAGGATTCTGGGC
Source organism: SAR324 cluster bacterium (assembly GCA_028822475.1). Taxonomy (GTDB): domain Bacteria; phylum SAR324; class SAR324; order SAR324; family NAC60-12; genus Arctic96AD-7. The sequence continues at coordinate 3,473 of JAPKDT010000056.1, read as the reverse complement.
TTGGGATCCGGTGGAAAACGCAGCCTTAATGCCGTGGTTGACTGGTACAGCTTTTTTGCACTCAGTGATGATTCAGGAAAAGCGTAATATGCTGAAAATATGGAATGTGGTATTGATCATTCTCACTTTTGGACTGACCATAGTTGGCACCTTCCTGACACGTTCCGGAATCATTAATTCGGTTCATGCGTTTACCCAATCAGAAATCGGTCCCGCGTTTTTGATTTTTCTTGCCTTCATACTGGTCATTGGTTTTGCCCTGCTTTTCAAACGCATAAATATGTTGGAATCAGAGCACAAAATTGATTCAGTCCTCTGCCGCGAGAATGTATTTTTGGCACAGAATGTTCTGCTCGTAGGAATAGCGTTCACTGTATTACTCGGCACAACATTTCCTCTGCTGGCGGAAGCAGTGCGGGGGACTAAACTTTCCATTCAGGCACCATTTTTTAACACCATCATAGCACCAATGGGCTATTTGCTATTGCTGCTGATGGGAATAGGGACTTTGATTGCGTGGAGAAAATCAAGTTGGGAAGGACTCCTGCGGAATTTTAGGAATCCGTTTATTTTGGCCACAGGAGGCACAGTTTTTTTGGCGTGGTTTTTGTCAGACAGAGATTTACTCTGGAGTGTTCATACGATATTCTGGCTGGCGATTTTTGTGACATCTACCATCGTTTTAGAAATCGCAAAAGCGGTGCAAGTAAAAAGCAACCAGACAAAAAGTAATATTATAATGGGATTATTTTATGTCATTACAAATAACCCAAGACGTTACGGAGGTTTGCTGATTCACTTTGGAGTAGTGTTGATGTTTTTAGGTTTTGCCGGGGCTTTTTTCAAAGTGGAACGTAACATGACTCTTGAGTCAGGAGTTTCCCAACAAATCGGTGAATATAGTTTAAAGTTCAAGCAGGTAGAAGAATTTATTGTCGGAAACGCCACTCACCGCGCAGCGATTGTGGAAGTCTTTGACAAACAAGGAAATCTACTGGAAGTGATGAAACCCGCGAAAAGTTTTTATCCCACACAACCACAACCTCTGACTGAAGTTGCGATCCGGCGTTCTTTTCTGGAAGATCTCTATCTGATATTTTCTAGCGAAAACGGTGGAGAGCAGGATTCAGTTACACTACGTGTTTTTATCAATCCGCTGATTGGCTGGGCCTGGATGGCGCTACCTGTTTTTACTCTGGGGGTAGGACTCAGTATGTCATATAGACCAAAAAGTCTGGTAGCTAATGAAACAATTTTACGCGAACGTTATTTAGCAGCACAAGCAGCAAACTCCTAAAAAAATATCATGTGGACATCCTGGAAATTTTGGGCAGTTTGGGGTCTTATCTTCGGATTAATTGCGTTGCTTGCTTTTGGCTTTACGATTGATCCAAAAAAAGTTCCGTCGCCTCTTGTTGGAAAACCAGCTCCTGATTTTGAAATTGCCGCCTTAAACGGTGATGTAAAAATCAGTCTGAGCGAATTTAAAGGCAAACCTGTGCTGCTGAATTATTGGGCATCATGGTGTCAGGAATGCAAGGTTGAAGCTCATATTCTGGAAGCGTTTCACCAGAAATATGGTTCAACAACTCAACAAATAAAAGTCATCGGTATTGCGGTTCAGGACACAGCAGGCAAGGCCAAAGATTTTGCGCGTATTTTTGGTAAGACATATTTTCTGGGTCTGGATGATGCTACAGGAAATATAGCCCTCGATTATGGAATTTATGGTGTGCCGGAGACATTTTTCATAGATCCGGAAGGTAAAATTTTCTATAAACATATAGGCGCGGTCAATGCGGAACTGCTTGAAAAAAAGTTTAAACCGTTTCTTTAAGAGAGACGTCAAAACTGTTTTTAGGGAATAACCCGCAGTCGCACACGGTAAGGTGATTCGGAGCGCAAAACCTCCGGAAGGGTATCAAAACGTGCTTGATTTAAACCATTCAGTACTGCGAGTTGAAATTTCACCGATTTTCCAGCCAGTGTCAAATTTTGTTCCACCACTTTGCCGGAACGACTGATTCCGAGCTCTATCTGCAGTTCTAAACTTGGATCAAAACGCTGATGCGGATTAAAATGCGAGGAAAATTCCTGCCGTAACTCTTCGAGAAATGAAACTCTAGCCTGTTTTAAGCGTTGCTTTCGTATGAGTTTTTGTTCCATCCTGGTAACGATGTTGTTGCCAGCATCAGTTTTGTTGTCCTGAAGCATCAACACAGCTTTCATTTGATCTACGTCTGCTTTAATTAAATGCTGAATTCGTGAATGGGCAAAGCGGAACTCAACTTTTAGAACGTCGTCAGGGAACTGCTCCGGCAGTGGAGGTAATGCAACCAGCCGTGTTGCTTCTAACGCCGCTTCACGCATCTTGTCGGAAACTTCTCCTAGACTGCTCACCTGATAATTACTCACAAGCCCGTCTCTTCCTACTGTAGCCATCACAAAGACTTCTCCTCCTTCTGGATTTGAACCATTTAAATAATCTGAGGCTGGATGATTCCCCCAATGGTAACGCACTAACTGATGCCAGCGTTCAATGTATTTATGATAATCCCAATCGTAATTACTGAGCCGGTATTCCTGGTAATAGCGAATCGTCAATTCAGGACGCAAAAAGACAGAGGAATTTTTGGTTTTTTTGATATTTGAACTTTTATTTTTTACGGCAGGTAATTGCTTAGAATTATCTGTTTCTTTTGTGACTTCTGTCTCAGGAGTTGCGCTACTTTCCAAAATTTGTAATTCTTCTTCTGGAATATCAAGTTTATCCAGTAACTCAAATTTGAGAATAAATTGCGGTGACAGCATAGCATCAGTTTCACTTGGGCTCGCTTCCTTGAGGTAATCCTCGTTGCCCACAAAACTTTTGCCGGAAAAAATCATCCATTCACCTTCATTAAAATTTGCGAGCCATGTATGCAGAGGCGTTCCAGGCAGTATCAGGGTTTTATAATCCAAGTCTGTGTAGGCATTATTCCAGGTTCCCATTGTTACCCTAAATTCTGGAATAGGCAGATTTTGTTCAGCATTTTCCGGAGGAAGTATCGCGAGTTCAAGTAGCAGATATGCTTTGCCGTTCTCGGTTGTATGCAGTGTCTGAATACGGCCGATCCAATCAGATACAACAAGATCTTTCAAGTGTTCCGATAGAAATTTTTGACGCTTTTGCCTCAGTAAATATTTTTTTACTGAATTGGGAGATGCTTTGTATTGTGCGGCAAATTCTGCTAATGCGTTCATGATTGTTTGTTGTTTTTCCGGAATCATGGCCCGTAATATTTCCGGAGCAAGATTAGACCTGCGCAAAGAATTTTCAAGCTGCTGACTCCAGGTGGCAGTTGAAAAAACAAGACAGCCAAGCAGTAGTGCTGTTTTTAAAAATGTTTTTTTAATTGGTCTTGTATCCATTATTTCAGTTTCTCTTTTTTTAATCTTTCTCTGGAGTGATCAGATGTTAATATGAATCATAA
>JAPKDT010000055.1 GCA_028822475.1 SAR324 cluster bacterium | reverse complement strand
ACTTTCTGCACTGATTCCATGACAGCCAAAGTTGAGCGTGTGTGGCAAACTATTTTCTAGATCGGTGTTGATGAAAATACCCTCGATTTTTCCTATTTCTTCCAACACAGACTGTCTGAATTTAAAAAACTGTGCGCGAAGTTTGGATTGATTTTTAAGATACCATTCAACCGCTTTGGCAAAACCAACGGCCAGCGTCACATTTTCTGTACCTGCCCGCCTTGCACGTTCCTGTTTTCCACCGCTGATGAGAGACTGGAATGGGGTGCGCTCTCTGACATAGAGCAACCCTATTCCGCGTGGTCCGCCAAGTTTATGTGCAGTCGCAGTCGCATAATCAATTCCGGATGTACTTAAATCAAGCTCGATTTTCCCGAATGCTTGTACGAGGTCAGTATGAAAAGGAATTTGCTGCTGTTGGGCAATTTTAGTTAATTCTGCTATTGACTGAAATTTACCAGTTTCGTTATTTGCACTGATCAGTGAAATCAAAACTGTTTCCGGTCGGATCGCCCCGCTCAGATCATCTGGAGCTAAAGTTCCGGATGAATCAACTGCCAGTTCAGTGAACTCTATATTTTGTTGTTCAGCAAGAATACGGCAAGTTTCCAGCACAGAAGGATGCTCAACTGCTGAGCTGATGATATGCTTTTCTCCAGAAGTCATTAATAACTGCCGGAGGACGGTATTGTTGCTTTCAGAACCTCCGCTGGTGAAGAATATCTCCTGAGGTTTTATACCCAGAGAGTGTGCCAAATTATCCCTGGAATCTTCTAATAAAATACGTGCGTCACGACCTGCCCAATGCGGACTTGAAGGGTTGGCAAATGCCAAATGTTCCACTTCCGCCATTGCTGCCGAAACCTCAGGCAATAACGGTGAGGTCGCATTATGATCCAGATAAATCTTTGAATTTGACACAGAAATTTTATGAAAAAAAGCAGGAGGAGGTTTAAACAGCGTTACGGAGTAGCGGACCCGCAGGTCCGCTGGAAGAAAATCAGCCTATTAACAAACCACCGTACTGAATGAAAAACGGTACAAAAACCAAACTGAGTATAGCCGAAAGTTTAACCAGGATATTTAAAGCTGGTCCTGAGGTATCCTTGAAAGGATCGCCGACAGTGTCGCCTACAACAGCCGCTTTGTGTGTCTCGGTGCCTTTGCCGCCGAGGTTACCTTTTTCAATGTATTTTTTTGCATTGTCCCAGGCTCCTCCGGAATTGGCAGAAGCAATTGCGAGTACTCCACCGGAAATAAGCGAACCTGCCAAAATTCCCGCAACAGCAGGTACTCCAAACAGGAAACCCACTAAAAGCGGTGTTCCCATGATCAGGATTCCTGGTGGAATCATTTCACGAAGAGCTGCTTCTGTTGAAATTCCGACACATTTTTCATAATCTGGTTCCCCGGTTCCTTCCATGATTCCCGGAATTTCGCGAAACTGCCGCCGTACTTCCTCAATCATGTCAAATGCAGCTTTTCCAACCGACTTCATGGTCATTGCGGAAAAGAGGAAAGGCAGCATTCCGCCGACAAACAAACCTGTTAAGACAAGCGGGTCAAGCAGGTTAATGCTTTCCATGATATTTGCTTCAGGATCCATAAGATCGGCCCGTGTTAAAAATGCAGAAAAAAGAGCCAGGGAAGTCAGAATCGCAGAACCGATGGCGAATCCTTTTCCGATTGCAGCAGTAGTATTCCCCGCCGAATCCAGCACATCTGTACGCTCCCGGACACTTTCGCCCATGCCCGTCATTTCGGCAATTCCACCGGCATTATCTGCAACGGGTCCATAGGCATCAATCGTCAAACCAACTACCAAAGTGCTCAACATACCGATTGCCGCAACCGCGACACCGTACATTCCTGCCAGTGTGAAGGGTATGAAAATACTGGCAGCCAAGATCAGAATTGAACCAGCGGCGCTTTGATAACCCAGAGCAAGCCCGAAAATGATGTTTGTTGCCGCACCGGTTTCAGAGGCTTTTGCAACTTCCTGTACCGGTTTGAAATCGTGTGAGGTGTAGTATTCGGTCAGCAGACCAACCAGCAATCCTGCGACTGCGCCCGTTAAGTAGCTCAGAAATACGTCCATGTTTGTATAAACTTCGCCGTTTATTACAAAGCTTTCTGGAAGTGCCCACATGGAAACAAAATACATTACGACTGCACTGAGACCTGTTGCCACAATCAAGAGTCGTTTTAATGCCGGCGCAACGTCTTTCTCTTCCTTCACGCGTATAGTGAACATAGTAATAAGACTGATTGGAATACCGACTGCGGAAATTAAAATTGGGAATAAAAGTGCTTCCAGATTAGTGGCAAAAGCAACCGCGCCGATAACTAAGGCAGCACAAGTACTTTCCGCACAGGAACCAAATAAATCCGCTCCCATGCCGGCGACATCACCTACATTATCTCCAACATTATCTGCAATCACTGCCGGATTACGTGGGTCATCTTCCGGAATACCCTTCTCAACTTTTCCCACAAGATCGGCACCAACGTCTGCGGCTTTAGTAAATATTCCACCGCTGACACGTGCGAAGAGTGCGATGGAGGAACCGCCAAGTCCGAAACCTGCCATTACTTCCATCAAAATATGTTTTTCGATTCCCGGGAGAAGTGCCTCAAGTAACAGGTAAATGCCGATCATTCCAAGAACAGCAAGACCGACTAAGCCGAAACCCATCACAGCACCGGAGTTCAGTGCTACTGAAAAGGCCTCCGCGATTGAATTTTTTGCGGCAGTTGTTGTTCGTGCATTGCCGATAGTTGCAATCCGCATCCCGATGAATCCGGAGAGGATTGAAATAACACAACCAAGTAGAAATGAGATTGCGGTGTAAAGTCCTTCATTAACATCCGGTGTGTGCGGATCATCAATCAACAGGGCGATCAAAATTCCAAATCCTGCCATGAAGTACACCATGTACTTGTACTCGGCTTTTAGAAATGCCATTGCGCCTCTGGCAATTGCACCGTGAATTTTTATAAGTTTTTCTGCTTCTTCTGTGTTTTCTATTCCCTGTGTTAGTGGAATACGTGATACTTTGAGATAATAAATGAGCGCTACTCCAAGTCCGAGTAACCCTGATGCTAAAAGTAATAGGACCATTAATCCTCCTGAGATTGTGATTGTTAAAAAACAGTCAGCGCTCCTGCACTAAAAAGAACGCTTGCGAACAAGACGATAAAAAGGCATTCTGCTCAAAAAAGATTTTTTATGCAAAACAGCTTAAATTAAAACTAAATCCGGAAGCCTAACTTCAAAGCTAAATTTAAAACAACAAGCGTACCAGATTTAAAAACATTTATGAACCCAACTATCATACACATTTCTGACCTGCATTTCCACACATATCCGCAAAATATTCTAGAATGTAAATCAAAAAGAATTTTAGGTATGGGAAATTTGCTTTTTCGCCGTGCCAGACAATATCCTCTTCAAAGAGCAAAACAGCTCGTAGAGAAAATTCACCAGATGAAATGGGATCATCTGGTGATCAGTGGAGATTTGACTCAACTTTCACTGGAACGTGAATTTTCATTGGCAAGAGAGACACTCGAACCTCTGCTCAAAGATCCGGAACGTGTCACCATAATTCCGGGAAACCATGATCGTTATATAAAGGAAAGCGGAGCCAAAGATTATTACAAACAATATTTTGGAGAATTCTTTGGCGACGAAGAAATTCATGTGCGTAAACTAAACTCGGACTGGGTAATAGCAGGTTGGGACAGTGCTCATCCTAACGACTGGTTAACTGCGTCAGGCACGGTTCGCCGCAGTACAATTCAGGCTACAGAAAATCTACTGAGCAGTTTTTCTGAAAAAACGCGTTTTATCATTGTTAATCATTATCCGCTGACTTTTCCGGAAGGCTGGAAAGTGGATCATTTTCACGAACTCTACAATCTTGTCCCTGTGCGGAACTGGATTTTGCGTCAACCAAACATTCGTCTGTATCTGCATGGACACATTCACCTTAACTGGCAGCATCGACTATCCAGAGATTCCTCTCCGGAACTGCTGTTGCTCAATTCTGCTTCTTCTACCTCAAGACTTCATCCAGGACAAAAATCTTCTTTTCACAAGATTGAGTTGGCAGGAGATAAGATTAAAGTTACCCCTATTTTATTGAAGTGAATGATACGTCTGTTTTGTGCCGCTTTATGTGTGTTTGCAGGAACTTTTGTTCAGGCGGCAGAGTCATCACAAGAGCAGGTAAATCTCTGTGAAAAAGCTGTTAATCAAGAAACAGGATATAGAGTTTCCGGAATTTACGGAAGTTCTCTGGAGTCGGAACAGCACCCTTCTGTAGCATATGTTTTGCTCAGGGAAATGCAGAGATTTAAGGTTCTTCAACGTGAATTTCAACAAAAAACCGACGAGTGGCGCTTTGAATTTGCGGAAATGATCGGCGGTAAAACGGTCGTTTTCGTTTATCATCGTCAGATACAGACAGATTTCTGTGCTGGTTCAAATGTTTTTTTTGTGCTGAAAAAATAATCATCCCTTCAAGTCAATAGTCATTTCTTCACAGAATTGAAGGAACTCCTGCAAAAGTAAAAAAATCCGCTATATCCACTATATCCACTACAGTTTATGCGGGACTTAAACTGGTAAATTTTCAGCTTCATGATTCTCTATCGACTATAATACTTCAGTCTTATAATGAAGGGTTTGCGCTCGGAAGTTACGTTTTATTTTCCCCTCCTAGTTCATAAGATTACTTCCGTATAAATTCTACCCATTTGCCTTGCACAAGAATATTATTTATGTGAGCATCAGTGGCTTTCAGCCGTTTTATCACAGCTTCACGAAAAGCCAACGTGGTTGGGGTTTTGAAGCTGTACTTGAAAAGTCTTAAATATTAATTTAATTCCATGAAGACAGTTGCTTAAATGAAGTCAAAAGCTGACATTCGCATGCGCGGATTTCTTAAGCGTACACCTGTGAAAACTTTGCTGGCATTGATCAAGGAACATTCTCAGTCGTTGTCTTCGGAGGAGATACTTACTGTTGAAGCAAGCGGACGGATTTTGACTCAGGAAATAATTTCAACTGTAAATGTACCAAACTTTGATCGATCGGCCATGGACGGGTATGCACTGCATGCGGAATCCACCTTTGGTGCGTCTACTTACAATCCCTTAATGTTTAGCATAGTTGGTCAAGTTACTCCCGGAGAAAGTTTTGAGGCAGAAGTGAAGTCTGGAGAAGCATTGAGTATCATGACCGGAGGTCCTCTTCCAAAAGGTACAAATGCAGTCTTGATGGCAGAAAACGCTGAATTAGTCGGTGATCAAATTCAGGTTATAGATGCAGTATCCCCAGGAAAACATGTAGGACTGATTGGTGAAGATATTAAAAAAAACCAGTCTATACTCAAGAATGGTCGTTTTCTCCGTCCGCAGGACATTGGTGTGTTGGCCAGTATAGGTTTGAAAAGTGTCAAAGTTGTCCGGAAACCGGAAGTTGAATTATTGATCACTGGAAACGAATTGCTGAAACACGGAGAGCAAGCTGGCGGAGTAAAAATCATTGATTCTAATTCGGTCATGCTCTCACCACTTATTAAACGTGATGGTGGTCTTTTAAAAGCAGTTCATCATCTTCCGGATGACCGCGATTTACTACGGAAGCATTTAAGTGAATCCAGCGCGGATCTAATTATCGTAACCGGAGGTACTTCTGTTGGAATTGAGGATCATGGACCAATCCTATTGGATGAACTTGGTGAATTACTGGTACACGGAATAACTATGCGTCCTGCAGCTCCAACCGGATTTGGGCTGATTTCAGGAAAATCCGGCGGCGGCGCGAAAAAAGTGTTTTTGCTCCCTGGAAATCCAGTATCCTGTTTATCCGCTTATGATTATTTTGTCGGACGTACGCTGAGACTGATGGGTGGTCGTTCTGCAGAATGGCCTTACCGTAATAAACTTGTGAAACTTGCTACTAAAATTTCTTCGCAAATTGGCCGCACTGAATATGTGCGTCTCAGGATTGAAAACGAGCGTGCCTTTTTTATCGCAGCCGGTGGTGCCTCAATTCTGTCTTCGACAACTCAAGCGGATGCTTTTTTGTTGACGGAAGAAGAATCGGAAGGATTTGCAGAAGGTGATGAAGTTCGGGTCTGGCTCTATGATGAATAGTACGTTACTGCAAAAACCTTAATAATATTCGCGTTTAACTTAAATACGGGATTTCCCGCTTTGCCAGAAATGGCACCCCTTTAGCAAATTTTACTGAAATACACAGGAGTTTAAATATTAAATATTTAGAATTGTTTATGAATAAATTACTCTTTGTATTCCTCATATACATTTACTGTACTGGTTTTGTTCTAGCAGAACCTGTCAGATTAGCTACGACAACCAGTACCGAAAACTCAGGGTTGCTTAAAGTGCTCATTCCGTATTTTGAAAAGCAGACCGGAAATGTAGTGCATATACTGTCTTTCGGTACTGGACAGGCACTGCGTATGGGGCAGGAGGGGAATGTGGATGTGGTATTGGTTCATGCTCCAAAAGATGAGATGCGTTTTGTTGATGCCGGATATGGCTTAAACCGTCGCAGTCTGATGTTCAATGATTTTGTGATTGTCGGTCCTGCTAATGATCCGGCAAATATCCTTGGAGAAAATAATGCAGTTAGGAGTCTACAAAAAATTGCTCGTGGGAAACATTTGTTTGTTTCGCGTGGTGATGATTCCGGGACTCATAAAAAGGAACTTTATCTCTGGAATAAAGCAAATTGGGAACCGGAACAGTTATGGTATCGTGAAGTAGGACAGGGTATGGGACGTGTACTGCAAATGGCGAACGAATTAAGAGCTTATACAATTACTGATCGAGGAACATGGCTGGTTATGCGTTCTAAGTTGTCGCTAAAATTATTGGCTGAAGGTGATGCTGAATTATATAATCCTTACAGCATAATCGCGGTCAATCCCGCACGTTATCCAAGCATCAATTATTTGGGAGCCATGTCGTTGATTGCCTGGTTGACTTCAGTAGAAGGTCAAAACCGTATCAGAAATTTTCGTCTGGAGGGACAACCTTTGTTTATCCCAACTGCAATTAAAAACTGAAATGAACGGTTTACTGTTAACTACGCAACAAGCATTGCAATTACTGTTATACGGTGATGCCGAATTATGGTCGATCGTCCTGCTTTCCTTTTCGGTATCACTCAAAGCAATTTTGTTAACTACACCGTTTGGGCTTCTTCTCGCCTTTGGACTGCACCATGGAAACTTTCCGGGCATCAGATTTATTCTTGCTTTCTTTAATTCACTACTATCTGTGCCGACAGTTGTAGTAGGATTATTCCTCTATGTACTGCTGACACGTCAAGGTCCTTTTGGTGATTTAAAGTTGTTATTCACACAAAGCGCCATGGTAATAGGGCAGATGATTTTATGCTTTCCGGTTCTGGTAGCGTTGGGTTATGCCGCAATTCAGGCAGCGGACCGTAGAGTATGGGAAACATCCCGTACCCTGGGTGCACCTACGTGGTATACAATCCTGACAATATTTTATGAGGTGCGTTTTGGTTTGCTGGCCGCAGTTCTTACTGGATTTGGCAGGGTTATTTCTGAGGTAGGAATATCGATGATGGTGGGGGGAAATATCATGGGATATACCCGTAACATTACTACTGCCATTGCTCTTGAAACTAGTAAAGGAGAGTTTGCACAGGGAATTGCGCTAGGTCTGGTTTTGTTGTCACTCTCTTTTCTGCTGACCGCATTTCTGAGTTATATTCAGAGTAAAAAAGGGGTAATTACATGAGTGGACCGTTGTTTGTTTTTCATGGTATTGAAAAAACATTTGCAGAAGATGAAATTCTTCGTAAAGTCGATTTGTCACTTTATCCGGCAAAGTGTATCTTGCTCACCGGAAAAAATGGTTCCGGAAAAACCACCTTGCTGAAAATCATAGCCGGACTTGAAAAACCAGAAAAAGCCGAAATAGAAATTTCCGGAAAGTTGCATTGCTGGAAAAAAGTCATGCCTATTATACGCAAGGAAATTATTTACCTGCACCAACAGGCTTTTTTGTTCAGTGGTACTGTAGAATCAAACGTTGCGTATGGTTTGCGTTTCACTTCTTTAACCCGTGAACAGCGCAGGGAATCTCTTAAGAAAGCTCTTGAACGGTCCGGACTGACTGATTTGGCAAAACAGCAGGCAAACACTTTGTCCGGAGGAGTTCAGCAACGTGTTGCTTTTACCAGAGCCTGGATATTGAAACCGAAGGTACTGCTACTGGATGAACCTGTTTCCAACATGGACCAGGAGTCAAGGGAGAAAGCGTGTCTTTTAATTCAGCGGATGAAGTCGGCAGGTATGTCAATTGTGATCACCAGCCATGTACCACAATATTTTGATGGTCTGGCTGATGTACAGTTTGATCTCGTGAATGGGAAATTGCTACAATGAGCATTTTAAAGAGACAGTCATTTTAGCAGAATTTTTGTAGTTGAAACATTTAGTTGAATCAAGAGTAAACATTTTATGTTAACAGCAACTCCTCCACTGCTTGGATTTTGTGCTTATAGTGGCACCGGAAAAACAACCTTGCTGACACGCTTGATTCCTGTTTTAAACCGTAATGGCTTAAAAATAGGACTGATAAAACATGCTCATCACCAGTTTGATATTGACCAGCCAGGCAAAGACAGCTATGAGTTGCGAAAAGCAGGAGCTTGTGAAATTATGGTTGCGTCAGCTAAACGATGGGCACTCGTACATGAGTCTCCTGAAAGAAAAGGGGATCCTTCACTGGAAGAACTCCTACCGCATTTGTCACTCAGTGAATTGGATTTAGTTTTGGTTGAGGGGTTCAAGCATGAACCACTGGCAAAGATTGAACTGCACCGGCCGAGTCTTGGAAAATCGTTGTTATACCCAAATGACTCTGGCATAATTGCCTTTGCGACAGATATTCCTCCAGGAGAAAAAATTCAACTGCCCGTTTTGGACTTAAATAATATTGATGAAATTGCTGATTTCATTAAAGATCGCTTTTTGAATTAATAATTAAAAATCCTTGATTTTATCTGTAATTTTGTTTTTAGCATGTAATCAAGTCTGAATAAAATGAACAGTCGTTTCAATACAACTATCTCTTTTACGCCAGCGTTCAGAAGACATTCCATTGCTTGCACAGCACTTTTCAGAAGAACTGGCACCTAAACTAAAACGCTCTCCGCTTGAATTCAATAAAGCAGATTTGTCATTTTTTAATAATTACAACTGGCCTGGTAATGTGCGTGAATTGAAAAATGTGGTTGAACGCTCCATGCTGCTTAATCGTTCACTTGAAGAATACTATTAAACTGGAAGTAGTATAGATTGAAACGTACCTCCTGCCTTAAATGGCAGGACAGGAGAATTTGAACTTTACGAAGTTGAAAAGAATCATATTTTGAAGGTTCTTAATAGTGCCGACGGCAACAAATCAGAAGCATCCAGACTATTGTGAATTGCCAGGAACACTCTGGAAAGCAAACTCAAGGCCTGAAACACCGAACTTTAAGATAAGAGTGGCTTGCAAAAAATTGCTGCCTAGTTTATTAAAATATAAAAACAAAGAATGAGGTATTGTCATGGCTGCATCTGCTATGTTTTTCAGATAATTCGACTGTTTCATTTACTCTCCAAGATCTTTCTGTAAAGAAATAATATAAGAAAGCAACTTTTCAAAATCGGCTAAATTATCATTTATTTGCAGTTCTTGATATTCCGCGCAGTTGCTTTTTATAGCAAGCCATTCATCCGCATAATAAGTCGCCAGCAACAGTGTTTGAGTCAGCAGAGCATATTTCCTTTGTCCTTGTGTATCATGGTTCTCAAGACAAGTTTTTTCTTCGTCTCTGAGCTCACGAAAAACCTGCGAGATACGTTCAAGATTGAGTTGTGCTACAGACCTGTGAGAATCACCTACCTTTAAATCCACTCTTTCTCTGAGATTATCCCAGAATTGATCTGCAATTCTTTTATTGAGTTTTTCAAATATCAACAGTTCAAGTATGTGCCATTTCTGAAAACTGGACATTGAAACATCTAGGAAACAACGTTCCAAAGGTGAAAGTTGGTTGTGTTTAGCAACATTCATCTTACCTTTACCGCTCAAGAGCCATTCTGCGCGGTAGCCGTGTTTAAGCTCAATTGAGTTTGCTAGCGGAATGGTTAGTCCTGCCGGACCAGTCAAAACTTTGTGGAAAGAAGTTGGTTTCAAACCTATGCTTTCGGAAAAAGCACGGCTTGATTTTCCAGAGGCCTTAAAAACTTTGTTAAGACGTTCACGCACCTCTTGTTTGTGTTCCTCTAATTCATTCATACGAGATTCTATTGTGTCTTTATTATTTTATTATCCATTTCAGCAAAGAACTTATTTAATTACAAAGTAAAAACTGATTTCTTAATACTCATCACCCCAAATCAACTATCTGCTTTCAATAAAGTCGTATCCGACAAACTGTCTGGCTATTTTTAAAATTACCAAAGAACACAGATATTCCAAAAAATGCTTGAAATATATTACGGAAATAAAAATCACGAAGCACGACAAACTCTAATACTTCCCAGTCAAGTTCAATAAATACAAATCCAAATTCAGTAGCGACAGTGCGTGTTTAGGT
>JAPKDT010000341.1 GCA_028822475.1 SAR324 cluster bacterium | reverse complement strand
TCAAGAGCATCAATTTTTGAGGAATCACCTGTTGTTTCAATCACCAGTGACTGATCTGTGATGTCGACTGTTTTAGCACGGAAAACTTCAACTATCTGAAATATATCCGCCCGCTTTTTAGGATCCACATTTACTTTAAATAATGCCATTTCCCGATCCACAACGTCAGTCGACTCGTGACTGGTAGCGTGCACAACGTCAACTAATTTATTCAGTTGGCGAAGAATTTGGTCGTAGGTGCTTGGCTCACCCTGCACAACTACTGTAATGCGGGAAAAAGCTGTATCGTGTGCCGCAGAAACGACCAGTGAGTCTATGTTGTAACCGCGGCGAGTGAATGTTTGCGTAAGCCGCACTAGCACACCCGGCTTGTTGCAAACGTAAATACTAATGGCAAATTTTTCTTCCATAAAGGCCTGATTGTGATTAATTAGGTTCAACTCTTTAGCAGAGCAGCAAATATATATTTATAATTTTAAGATAATAAGGCAACCGTATTCCTGGTTTTTTCCAAATCAGGTACTGCCTATGGGTTTTTTTAGTTTCATCGTTGCAGGAGGCTCATCAATTAACATCTCGCTAACTGCAGCACCCGCAGGAATCATTGGAAAAACATTATCTGCCTTGGCCACTTCTGCTTCGATAATGCAGGGGCCATCGTTATAGGCTAGGGCTTTTTTTAAGACCTTAGTCACGTCACCTGCACGGCGCAGATGAAAACCCTTGATGCCATATGCTTCGCCGATTTTGACAAAATCTGGATTACCTTCCATTTTTACACCGCTTTCACGGTTATCAAAAAATAGCTGTTGCCATTGGCGAACCATGCCTAGATAACTATTGTTAATTATCAAAATTTTGATTGGTAGTTTATGAATTGCCGCAGTTGCCAACTCGGGCATAGTCATTTGAAATCCGCCGTCTCCAACGACTGCCACTACAACTTCTTTGGGATTCCCCAACTGCGCGCCGATTGCAGCAGGGAATCCGTAACCCATGGTTCCTGCACCTCCGCTGGAAAGCCACTGACGTTCCCTGATTGATTTGCAAAATTGAGCGGCCCACATCTGGTGTTGTCCTACATCGGTAGAAATAACCGCTTTGGATTCTGTTAAACGGTCAAGTTCAGCTAAAACATGCTGTGCACGCAAACCACCGCGTTTTGGATATTTTAAGGGGTATTTCTTTTTCCAGGTTTCAATCTTCTTTAGCCAATCGTTAGTACTTGATTTTTTTACTTGAGGAAGAAGTTCATCCAGGACAGCGGCGACATCACCGTTTACACTAATGTCAGGTTGAATGATTTTACCGAATTCTGCAGGATCGATGTCTATATGTATTTTTACCGCGTTTGTACAGAACTCACTGACTTTACCTGTGATCCGGTCGTCCCAACGTGCACCGATTGCCATGATAAGATCACAGTCAACCACCGTTTTATTGGCGTAAGCTGTTCCGTGCATGCCGAGCATACCGACAGAAAGAGGGTGTCTCTCTGAAAAACCACCTTTGCCGAGCAGAGTTGTAGTTACAGGAGCCTGAATTTTTTCTGCCAGTTTTAAAACTTGTTTTGCTGCTCCTGAAATGACTGTACCGGCACCTACATAAAGTAGAGGACGTTTTGATTTTGCGAGCAGTTCAGCTACTCTAGTAATGCTAGTGGAATTTCCACTAGACTGTACCTGATAGCCTGGAAGATCCAATTCCGCGCTGAAATCCTCATTCCATTCCTCAGAAACTACATCTTTGGGCAAATCAACCAGAACAGGTCCAGGCCGACCTGATGAGGCTAAGTGGAATGCTTCTTTAATAATTCTTGATAAATCTTTAACTTCTCTTACCAGATAGCTGTGCTTCACAACCGGCATGGTTACACCAAATACATCTGCTTCCTGAAAAGCATCTTTCCCCAAGTTTGGTGTGATTGTCTGACCCGTTAAAACCACCAGCGGAACTGAGTCCATATGAGCAGTAAGTATCCCGGTAACAGTGTTGGTTGCTCC
>JAPKDT010000054.1 GCA_028822475.1 SAR324 cluster bacterium | reverse complement strand
GAAAACATGTATGAGTTCAAAAGTACTTGAATTAATTAATTATTATAGATCAGCTCATTATATGACCTTTAAAACTTTTCTAGTTTGTTTATTACTTCCAAAATAGGTTGCAAAACTTAGCTAATACAATTTAACACCCACTCATAAAATAGATTGTTATCACTTCTTTTTTTAAAGAACTACAGCATTTGCTGTAAAAATATTTTAAATTCTTCTAAAGATTTCTTATGTCTGGACACAGTAAATGGAGTACAATCAAGCATCGCAAAGCAGCTCAGGATGCAAAGCGCGGTAAAGCATTTACAAAACTGATTAAAGAACTCACCATTGCGGCAAGGATGGGAGGCAGTGAACTAGATGCAAATCCACGTTTGCGGACTGCAGTAGCAAATGCAAAAAGCCAGAGTATGCCTAAAGACAATATTGACCGTGCTATCAAAAAAGGTGCGGGAGAATTGGACGGATCAATTTATGAAGAAATTATTTACGAAGGTTATGGCCCCCACAATGTTGCAATAATTGTTGAAGTAATGACTGACAATCGAAACCGGACGATTGCTTCGGTACGGCATGCTTTTAACAAATGCAATGGTGATTTAGGTTCAGCGAATTCTGTTCAATATATGTTTGACAGGATGGGTTCAATCATGATCGACAAGACAGTGATCGAAGAAGATTTGCTAACTGAATTAATCCTGGAAGCAGGTGCTGAAGATATCAACAGTGAAAATCCAGAAGCATATCAAATCATAACTTCGCCTGCTGAATTTGATCATGTTCGTTCCTACCTTGAAGAAAAGGATGTTGCTATGCTGGGTGCGGAAGTGATCTGGAATCCGCAAAACCGTGTTGAAATTGATGACGCTAAAAAAGCAGAACAAGTAATAAAACTGATTGATATCCTCGAAGATGACGAGGATGTAAACAGTGTGCATTCCAATTTTGACATCAGCGAAAACGTTATGGCGGAACTTGGTTGATTCTCTTAGTATTTTAGGTATAGATCCAGGAAGCAGAAAAACAGGTTACGGATTGATTGAACACTCTGGTAACCGCACGCGCCATTTAGCAAGTGGATGTATCAAACTTAATGTAAAAGAATCACTTGCTGTGCGTTTACATCAGCTTTCCACTGAACTGGAAAAACTGATTGAGGAATTTCAGCCAGATTGCGGTGCAGTCGAAAAGATCTTTTTTGCCAAAAATGCCCAGTCCGCTCTTACTTTAGGACATGCCCGCGGTGTTATTCTACTTAAATTTTCTGAACGTCAGCTAGTTGTTCATGAATATCAAGCCCTGAAAGTCAAACAAACAGTGGTAGGTGTAGGACGAGCTGATAAAAATCAAGTCCAGCACATGGTTAAGATTCTTTTAAATTTGCAAAATAGTCTTCAGGAAGATGAGGCTGACGCACTTGCAGTTGCGATCACTCATGCCCATTTAGGGCTTTCCAAAAATCAGTTGCTTTAAACTGAAAGCAGCCTGAACGGAAACCACATTATGCAGCTTCTCTCATGATAGCCTACCTTGAAGGACATGTACTACGTTCCGAAGACAATTTAATTGTTCTCAAAACATCAGGTGGTGTAGGTTACGCGGTTCACGTTTCAAAGCACCTTTCTGTTAAGGTTTCTCCGGAAGAATTTCTGACTTTGCATATTTATACAAATGTCAGGGAGGATGATTTGTCCTTATACGGTTTTCTGAGTTTAGATGAAAAAGAGTTGTTTACAATGCTGATCAAAACTTCCGGTGTTGGTCCAAAGTTGGGATTGGCTGTGATTTCAGTGCTTTCTCCAAGACAACTCGTGAACGCAGTCCATCAGGGGAATGCAGAGAGTTTCAGCCAGGTTCCTGGAATAGGCAAAAAAACTGCGGCAAAGTTGTGTCTTGATTTAAAGGATCAATTGAAACGTCATCCAATATTGAACTTTGAGAGTGGCCTTGAGGCAGGTTCTGAAACAGGAGTTACTACAACGTCAAAGGAAGTTGATACGGTTTTTTCTGCTTTGAAAAACCTTGGATATTCGGAAAAAGAAATCCTTGCTGTTCTTCGTGAATCCGGCAGTTTAGAAGAGCCTTTTGAGCTTAGACTGAAAAAAGCACTTTCATTATTGACTCCATTGCGTTAGAACAGAAGATAATATCTATAACTAAGAAACAGGAGATAAAATGGCAAACCTTAATAAAGTTATGTTGATAGGGAGATTGGGGCAGGACCCTGAAATCCGTTATACTCAGTCCGGCAGTGCAGTAGCAAATGCCACCATTGCAACAAATGATTACTGGACTGATAAACAAGGTGGGAAACAGGAACGTACTGAATGGCATAGCCTTGTGTTATGGGGTAAACTTGCTGATCTCGCACAGTCTTATTTGAAGAAAGGTTCACAGGTCTATGTTGAAGGACGTATGCAGACAAGAGACTGGGAAGATCAACAGGGGCAGAAGCATTACAAAACAGAAGTTGTAGTCACAACTATGCAGTTTCTTGATGCTAAAATGTCTGACAGCGGCAGTAACACAGAATATTCAACAGCACCTGCTGCTCCACAATCAAACCCTGCTCCAACTGCTCCTGCTGAATCAAACGCAGCTCCGCAGGGAGATGATTATATTAAAGATGATATCCCTTTTTAAAGTAAAAAGAGGGTTCGGCTTGCTGAGACAAATTCAGCCTCAGCATAAAAGAATTACAGAAAGAGGCTCACTCATTTAGAATAATTAAGGCCCTGTAACTCGCCTAAGTAATGCGAGGTCGGTATAAATAATGTCGACCTCGCAAAGTCCCTACGAGCAAGAAAAAACATCTGTAAAAAGATCCGCAGTTATGCCGTTCAAAAATTTTTCGCTCAAAAAAGCAAACCTCGCAACATTGTTGGAAAGCATAAAGCTGGACTCATTCCGGACTGAAAAACGTGCTGTCCGGAAAAACACTCAAAAAAGCATGAAATTTACCTTAAAACTTGATGATATTGATGCAGAAGTTATACAGAAAAAAATCAAGAATCTAAATTTACGGATTTGTCCTCCTGACGGGAAAGTCAAAATTTCTGCACCATTACATGTGAGTCAGGAAAAAATCAGCAAATTTGCACTTTCTAAACTGGCATGGATCCGGAAGCAGCGTAAAAGGATGCACAATCAGATACGTCCTTTGCCGGACCGCTTTCTGGAAAATGAAAATCATTACTTCAGCGGTAAGGCCTATCCCTTAAAAATAATAGCAAACTACAACTTCCATTCTGCGGATTTGGTCGATCAGCAAATTATACTTAACCTGCCTCCGGATGCCGGGACTGAAAAAAGGCGTTCAGTCTTAAATGAGTGGTACCACGGCGAGTTAATGCTGTTGATCCCGCCGTTGATAAACAAATGGGAAAATATTTTAAACGTTTCTGTAGCAAGTTTTCACATTCGCAGTATGAAAACCCGCTGGGGGAGTTGCACACCTAAAACACGTAGAGTTCGTTTTAATCTTGAGTTGGCAAAAAGGTCTCCGGAATGTCTGGAATATATTGTCGTCCATGAATTGGTACATCTGCTTGAGGCCAGTCACAATAGTAGATTCAAAGCCTTGATGGATCAGTTCTATCCTGACTGGAGACTTTGTCGTAAAGAGCTGCACAGTTTAGTAATTCCGTCATAATTGCAGGGCAAATAGCATCCAAGCCTTCTAGATCATGCAGCTCAAAAAATAATGTACGCTAATTTGTTTTAAAACAAATATCGAGTTAATGTTGTAAAAAAATTGTGCGAATCAAAAACATAAAAGTTTCAGGATTCAAATCATTTTGCCATCCTGTCAATCTGCAGTTTAAACAAAACGGGATTACGATTGTTGTTGGTCCAAACGGTTGTGGTAAAAGCAATGTTGTTGACGCAATTCGCTGGGTACTTGGTGAACAGCGTGTTAAACACTTACGCGGCAGCAGCATGGAGGATGTAATTTTTGCCGGCAGTTCTTACCACAAACCTTCCGGAATGGCGGAAGTCTCCCTGACGTTTTCTAATCCCAAAGGCGATACTCTTCGCCAATATGCAGATTACACTGAGATTGCTGTAACGCGCCGACTATACCGTTCCGGAGAAAGCGTTTACATGATCAACAAAACTCCAGTGCGTTTAAAAGATGTGCGTGAACTTTTCATGGATACAGGAGTTGGCGGTACAGGATACTCAATTATAGAACAGGGACGTGTCGGTGAAATTGTTAGTTCAAAACCGATTGAACGACGAACATTAATTGACGATGCGGCAGGTATTGTTAAGTTTCGTTTCAAACGTGAAACAGCTGAAAAGCGGCTGGAGGAAACAACACAAAATCTGCTCCGTGTAACAGATGTGCTTGGAGCACTCTCCGAGCAGGAAGATGGCTTGAAGGAGCATGTTGAAAAGGCACAAAAATATTTGGATCTTCAGCAACAGTGCGGATTGCTTGAACGGCAACATCTATCGTTGAGTTTGCATCAGGCAATAATTAATGAAGACAAAGCACAAGAACTGGTACAGGGACACCAGCAACAGCAGGAAGACCTGCAAATCGAAAAGTCTGTTGTTGAAACAGAAATGGAACGGTTGAAGTTGGAGCAAGTTCAACGTGGTACACAGGTTGGCGAACGCCGAGAACAGCTTTTTCAAAAAGAACAAAAAATTCAGGAAGCAGAAAATCAACGTGAACTTGAAAAACAAAATCTGCAAAATGTGAGTGAACAGCAGCAGATTCAGGAAACTGAACTTGTAGAACTTCAGCAACGTTTGACTGAACGCGAACAAGAAAGAGTGGTAATAGAATCGCGTCTTAAGGAACTGGCGGAACGTTTAGGTGAATTACAGGCAAAACTTGTTAATATTGAGGAGTTACGAACTAAAGAAAATAGCGCTCTTCAGCAGGCCTCAGAAGATGCGTCAGCACTGCAGAAAAGACTGCTGACAGTACACACAGAATTAACAAATCAAACAAATCAAAAGAATTTTCTTGATGAACGTCTAGAAAATATGACTGAACGGCAGCAACGTCTTCAGGATCAGGAGCAGTCACACAGGAATCTGCTGCAGGAAGCAACCCTCCAGGTCTCCGACGGCGAAGAACGCATGGAAAGCATCCGCCTGCAGAAAGGAGAATTGTCAGCAAAGCTAGCAGAACTTGAAAGCCGACTTGCAGGTCAGCACACACAGTTAACAGCAACAGAATCAGAACTCGAGGATCTACGCTATCAGCACAGCACAGCACAGTCACGCATTGAGTCACTGCACCAGATCCAGACTCAGTATGAGGGTTTTAGTGACAGTGTAAAAATATTTATGCAGTTGATGCAGGAGAATCAGGAGACAAAGAAAAAACTTGGAGTATCAGGACTGCTTGCAGACTATATTTCTGTCTCTGAAAAAATATTAACGGCAGTTTCTCCAGTGATGGCTGAAGTATTAGACTGGGTGGTGATAGAACGTGCCGCTGATTTTCCTGAACTGGAAAAATTTTCTAAGGAGCATGAGCTGGGGCAACTTAAGTTTGTGGCTTTGGATCGGCCTTCTTCAGTTCCGCAGGAGACCACAAAAAAGGGCACACCCCTTCCGGAGATTCTTGAGTTTAAAGCTCCTTTGAAAGAATGGGGAGAAAAGTTTTTTTCACGTTTTACGCTGCTCAAAGACGAAATTGATTTTTGGAATGAATATGGGAATAAACAGCCTGCAGCATCTCATGAGTGGCTTTCGTCGTCCGGACTCCGTCTTACAAACTATAATGTCAGCATTGGCAATGTACAGTCCGGATCTCTGGGTTTTTTGCAGCGTCAGCAGCAAATTGTAGATGTTGAAAAATATGCTGAAGATTTGAACAAAAAGCTGACAAAGTTGGAAAGTGAGCAGGAGACTCTGAGAATAAAATATAAAACCTTGAAGCAGGAACAGGAAACCTGCGAGGAAGAAACACGAAAACTTGAATTTGAGTTGTTGAGCTGCAACAAAGAACTGGAGCATCATCAGTTGGAAGAACGACGAACCCAGCAAACGGTTTCACAAATTGCTCAAGATTCAGCCACTATCCTTAACGAAATGGAAACATCCCGTCAGAAGGAAAATACTGCAAGTAGCTCAATTAAGACTCTGGAAGTAGAACGTTCTGAACTGGAAGAAAAAACAAAAGAAGTGCAGGAACGTATACTCGAGCAGCAAAGTCGCGCAGATGCATGTGCAGAGGAATTATTGACCCATCGAGTTTCTTTGACAGAGATTACGGAGCAACAAAAGAGTACTGATG
Source organism: SAR324 cluster bacterium (assembly GCA_028822475.1). Taxonomy (GTDB): domain Bacteria; phylum SAR324; class SAR324; order SAR324; family NAC60-12; genus Arctic96AD-7. The sequence goes on along the minus strand of JAPKDT010000054.1, from coordinate 4,453 downwards.
AAACAGCGGAGCGTTTGCGACGTGAAAGTGCTGAAACCGGCCTACGTCTGAAACAGCTTGAAACATCACGTAGTGAAGCAGGACTGAGACTTGAGCAAAGCCGGAAGCGTATAACTGAAATTGATGAATCTTTTGCAGGTATGCTGGAGTCACGTACAATCTTGAAACTTGAAATGGACGATGAAATTCTACTGCATGAACAAAAAAGTGAGGAGCAGACTTTGCTTACTCAAAAACTTCAAGAACGACAGGGATTACTCGAAAACTCCGTAAGTGTCTCCCATCAGGAGTCAATAAAATTGACAGAATTCCGTATTCAAAGAGAACAGTTGGAAAACCAAATTACGGAAATAACAGATAAATCTCCGGAAGATATCCTCGCGGAAATGGATGTTGAGACTGCAGATCTTAAAAAAATGGGACAGGAGTTACGCGGACTAAAAGTACGTTTGAATACAATGGGTGCGGTAAACCTTTCTGCACCTGAAGAATATGCTGTGCTGACAGAACGGATTGAATTTTTGAAATCTCAGTCAGATGATTTACAGAAAGCACTGGATGATTTGAAAGAAACAATCAAGGATATCAATATCGAATCCCGCAGACGTTTCAGGGAAATGTACGAGTTGATTAATGATAATTTTAAAAAGGTTTTCAGCACGTTGTTTGAGGGAGGAGAAGCTAAACTGGTACTGACTGAATCAGAAGATCTCTTAAGCGCGGGAGTTGATATCGTGGCTCAACCTCCAGGTAAAAAACTGCAAAACATAAATCTACTTTCCGGTGGTGAAAAAGCTTTGACTGCGATTTCACTGATCTTTGCTATTTTTTTGGTAAAACCAAGCCCGTTCTGTTTTCTGGACGAAGTTGACGCACCTTTGGATGATGTGAATGTGGTGCGTTTCAACCGTTTAATCACAAGTTTGTCTTATGATTCCCAATTCATTCTTATCACCCACAATAAAAAAACAATGGAAATTGGAGACCTTTTGTATGGCGTTACCATGGAAGAGCCAGGTATTTCCAAAACTGTTTCTGTAGAATTCAATGAAGCATCCCGCTTAATTGCCTAATTTATTACTCAGGAATCAATTCTATTACCATGTTCAATTATTGAACATGGTAATTAAAGTGCATCAGATAAAAAATAAATATTTATTAAAACCTAATTAATTTAAGACGACAAAAATGCAAATAAAAATATTTGAAGGGTTCGAAGATTTTGCAAAAGCCTTTAAAGAAGAAGAAACTAAAGACGTCTCAGGTACAGTTCAGGAAATACTCGCTAGTGTCCGTAAAAATGGAGATGCGGCCCTGCGTGAATATACTGAACGTTTTGATCAAGTGCTTCCGGAATCCTGGCTGGTGCCAAAGTCTGCACTGGAAGAAGCACTTGAAGGACTGGATCATGATCTTTTTCACATATTGGAAGAAGCCGCCGATAATATCATGTATTTTCATGACCGTCAGAAAACTGACAGCCAACTGGATTTTAGTCCGGATGGAACAGTGCTGGGCTGGAAAGTTACACCTGTGGATAGTGTAGGAATATATATTCCGGGTGGCAGAGCGGTTTATCCTTCAACATTGTTGATGAACGTTATTCCGGCTCAAGTTGCAGGAGTATCCCGAATAGCGATGGTCTCACCTCCCGGACCCTCAGGATTACCGCACCAATTAGTGATGGCAAGCGCAGCTTTGATGGGACTTGAAGAGCTTTATGCAGTTGGCGGTGCACAGGCAATCGGTGCATTGGCTTATGGTACAGAATCGATTCAGCAAGTTGTCAAAATTACAGGACCCGGAAATGCTTTTGTTGCTGAAGCAAAGAGACAGGTTTACGGAACCGTCGGTATCGATTCATTTGCAGGGCCGAGCGAAATTATGGTTGTTTGTGACCGTGATGACATTCCTGTGGAATACCTTGTTCGTGACATGTTATCACAAGCTGAGCATGATCCTGACGCAGGAGCTATACTTGTTACAACTTCCTCAAAACAGGCTGAAGAAGTTGCAAAACGTCTTAAAAATCTGATTCCAACTTTACCACGACGTGAAATAATTGAGGCTTCTTTCGCAAACCGTTCAGCCATCATTGTGGCAGATGATCTGGAAGAAATATTTGAGGTAGTTAATGAAATTGCGCCGGAGCATTTGGAAGTCCTGACAGAACATCCTTTTGAAGACCTGCACCGTATTCGTAATGCAGGTGCAATATTTTTAGGTCCAAACTCTCCAGAACCTGTTGGAGATTATTTTGCAGGACCAAATCACACCTTACCCACTTCAGGCTGTGCCAAATTTTCTTCACCACTTGGAGTACAGGATTTTGTTAAAACAAGTTCTGTCATCAGTTATTCTGCGGAGCGGTTGCAGCGTCAGGGTGAGCAAATCATCCGCTTTGCTGAGGAAGAAGGATTATTTGCCCACGCAGAGGCAATTCGTGTACGTTTGGAAAATAAATAAGATACAGAAAAAATTTCAGAGCTTATTGGGATTCTATTTTAGGTGGGTCTTCTTTTTTCGTTTTAAGCTCCTGCTCTCTGAGGGCAATACGCAGGCCGTCTTTTTTACCTAGAGAAAAAGCAAAATGCGCCGTTACACCAATTATTGTTCCAATGGCGACTACATGTAATGTGAAGAGCATATCACGTTAATAAATGCAGATAGAGACAGGGAAAGACAGCGTGCTGCCGTAAAATGCTATTGGAGTAATTATAGCTGAGCTGATCAAATAAAATAAAATGACTCCAACCAAAGGTGACCAGTCTGTACGTGTTCGGGGAAGATAACGCTGTATTGGAGTAATCAGAGGATCGGCAAGAACATGAATGATCCGCACCAGTGGATTATTTAATGACGGATTCACTAATCCCAGGATAAACCAGGCAATCAGCACGAACATACAAAAAAACAATAAGCTTTGTACTACAATACTTGTTCCCTGTAGCAAGTGACCTCCACTCTGGAGCAGGAAACCTGCTACATCTGACTGCCCCTGTAAAATCAGGTTCAGTGAGCGTATTTCCGCCGGAATGACTATCTGGGCAAAGATCACAACCAGAATTGAGGCATAGGCGCTGAAATGTGCCATCATGACTGGCATCCGCTGTTCGCACCAGACCCATAAGGGACGTGTTACCCTCCCTATCCACTGTACAATCTGATTATGCGGATCTGCACTGACCCATGTCATAACCACTGCGGCGATGATAATCCACTTGTAAACAAACAGTCCGAAGCAGGTTGCACCAGCCAGCCATTCAAGAAATTGGACCATTATTTTTGTCGCTTTTCAAATCTTTTACGGGAGTGAAAGATTCCCCGCAACCACACTGATGACCGGTTTTTAGCTGTTCAAAGACAAATCCCTGTTCAACTAAATTTTTGTCTGAGAAATCAATTTTTAACGGTCCTAAAATATCTGTGAGTGCTTCACGGTCAACGACGACAGAAACTGTCCTCGAAAGAATTTGTACGTCATTTGGACCAACCTCTTCGGGAGTACTAGATTCGAGTTCATATTTCCATCCGGAACATCCTCCAGGACGTGCGCCGATACGTAAAAAAGTATCTTCCAAACTTGAACCTTCTGCTTCACATGCTTCTTTAAAAACCTGTGCTGCCCGTTCAGTAAGAATGACTTCAGGAAGTGGATTTTCTGTTTCCGTAATCATATTGTTCACTCAGAATAATAATTAAGCAGACTAATAAAGAGGGATAGAAGAGTCAACATTACTTGACCAACCATGTATCCCGTCAGAAATATTATACACTTGTTGGAAGCCCTGAGCAGCAAAATACTGTGCGGCCTGCCTGCTGCGTTCACCAAGATGGCAAATAAACATCATCGCTGTGTCTTTATCATATGTGTCAAGCATTTCCTCCACCAGTTCTTGATCAAGCAAGACAGAATTCTCCAAACACGCAGTTTCTCTCTCTTGAGGTGTACGTACATCCAAAAGGCGAATATCAGGATTTTCTTTCAAAATCACAGAAGCTTCCAGAGCCACTACTTCCCGCACTTCTGCAGGAGGAGGTGGAGGTGTGATTTTCATCTCCGGAAATGCTTCGTTCAGTAATTCACCGAGTTCACCGTTATTCGACATTTCTTCAACTACATCGGAACCACCCACAAATTCTTTGTTGATGTAAAGTTGAGGGATAGTCTGCCAGTTTGCGTAATCCTTGATTCCCTGCCGGATACTTTCATCCGCAAGCACGTTAAATGATTTAAATGGGACTTTCCATGAATTTAAAATATTTGTGATTTTTCCAGAAAAACCGCACTGAGGTGATTCTGGGGTGCCCTTCATAAATAAAAAAACAGAGTTGCCGCTGAGCATTTGTTCAATCTGAGCCTGCGGATCAGTTCCGGAGTTCCCGGAACTTTCCACATTGGGAGAAATTACTTTGAATTGCATAACTTTACACCGATTGATCGTTTAAAAAA
>JAPKDT010000053.1 GCA_028822475.1 SAR324 cluster bacterium | reverse complement strand
ATGAAAAATTCGGTGGTGCAGTCTATCTCTTTTTACGTGGAATTGGAGTAAAATCGATAAGCTCCGGAGACTCAGGCAATTCCATTAACGAAGGTGTTTATTTCAAACGACCAACGTGGCAAGAACTGAAGGCTTATGAAACTCGGCTGAGTCTCGAAAAATATTGAGCAGCTAACAAACAAACGAAAAAGTATTGAACTAAAAAAGTGGACAGAAAAAATCAGCTCTCATTATGTTTATCTCGCTAAAATTCCTGGCAGATTCAACCCTTTTTCCTGCGCACAGTCCAGGGCAATATCATAACCGGCATCCGCGTGGCGCATTACACCTGTTGCCGGATCATTCCACAAAACTCTTTCAATACGTTTAGCCGCTTCTGGAGTTCCATCGCAGCAAATAACCAATCCAGCATGTTGGCTGAAACCGATTCCTACTCCGCCCCCGTGATGTAAGCTGACCCAGGTTGCACCTGACGCGCAGTTGAGCATTGCGTTCAACAGCGGCCAGTCGGAAACAGCATCGGACCCGTCTTTCATGGATTCTGTTTCACGATTTGGTGATGCGACTGAACCTGAATCAAGGTGATCACGTCCAATGACAACCGGTGCTTTGAGCTCTCCTTTGGCCACCATTTCGTTGAAGGCGACTCCAAGTCGGTGACGGTCACCGAGGCCAACCCAGCAAATTCTGGCTGGAAGACCTTGAAAGGCAATTCGCTCCTGTGCCATATCGATCCAGTTGTGAAGGTGTGGATCATCTGGAATCAATTCTTTGACTTTTGCGTCAGTACGGTAAATATCTTCCGGATCACCTGAAAGAGCTACCCAACGGAACGGTCCCACGCCCCGGCAAAATAAAGGTCGGATATATGTCGGAACAAATCCTGGAAAATCGAATGCGTTTTTAACACCTTCTTCTAAGGCAAACTGACGGATATTGTTGCCGTAGTCAACTGTCGGAATTCCCTGATTCCAAAATTCGAGCATTGCTTCTACATGAATTTTTATTGAAGCACGAGCAGCCTTTTCTATTTTTTTTGGATTACTTTTTTGTTGGGAACGCCATTCATCTACTGTCCAGTCGAGAGGTAAATAGCCATGCACGAGATCATGTGCTGAGGTTTGGTCTGTGACCAAATCTGGACGTATTCCGCGTTTGAGCATTTCCGGTAGCACTTGCGCGGAATTACCGAGTAGGCCGACTGAAACAGCACGTTTTTCATTTTTTGCACGATTCAAAATTTCCATAGCTTCGTCTAGAGTTTCTGCCCTTTCATCAAGATATTTGGTACGTAAGCGGAAATCGATTCTGCTTGAATCGCACTCAACGGCCAAACATGAGGCACCGGCCATGGTGGCTGCCAAAGGCTGCGCACCACCCATACCTCCAAGTCCTGAGGTTAAAATCCAGCGTCCGGATAAATCACCGTTAAAATGCTGTCTTCCAGCCTCTATGAAGGTTTCATATGTCCCCTGCACAATACCTTGTGAACCGATATAGATCCAGCTTCCTGCTGTCATTTGCCCGAACATCATCAAACCTTTACGGTCCAGCTCATTGAAATGATCCATTGTTGCCCAGTGTGGAACCAAGTTTGAGTTTGCAATTAAAACACGCGGCGCGTCAGCATGAGTTCGAAAAACTCCAACTGGTTTTCCAGACTGTACCAGCATTGTTTCGTCATCTCTGAGTTTTTTCAGAGTATCCAGGATCAAGTCAAAATCCTTCCAGGTTCTTGCGGCTTTTCCAAAACCGCCATATACAATCAATTCGTCTGGATTTTCTGCAACTTCTGGATCAAGATTGTTCATAAGCATCCTGTACGGAGCTTCAGTCAGCCAAGAACGGCAGCTAATTTCTGTGCCACGTGGGGCACGGACGGTTCTGGCCTTGTTTTCATTGGACATGGTTATTTTTTTCAGGTTAGGGTTGTGATGGTTTTTTCCAGACAATTCAGCAGTTTTTTTAAATGAATTCTCAATTTTGCCGCTTTTTCCTCACGGTAAAGCCATGGAGAAGATTCATCCATGTATGTTTTCTGTGATAATTCCAACTGAATCGCGTTAATTCCTTTTTCGGGGTTTCCGTAATGTCGTGTCGTCCATCCGCCTTTGAAACGACCGTTGATGACATAACTGTATCCGTGTAAGGCTCGCTTTGCGTTGGCACAAACTTCGAGTGCCGCTTCTTCTATTATTGGATCACAGGTGCTTGTGTTGTTGGTACCTAAATTGAAATTCGGCAGCTCGCCTTCAAACAAAAAAGGAAGACGGGAGCGGATTGAATGACAATCGAAGAGCAAAACCTTTCCATGTAGCTTACGGACACGTTCTATTTGTGCTGAAAGTGCTGCATGATAAACCGCATGATAATTATTACGGCGTGTTTCAATTTCTACCGCATCCGGTTCCGCCTCAATTTGATAAATCGGTCGGCCTTCAAAATCAACGGTTGGGCAAAGCTCTGTAGTATTTTGTCCTGGATAAAGCGAGCTTCCGGAAGGATCACGGTTTGCGTCAATCAAATAGCGTGAAAACGTAGCTTCCACGACTGTCGCGTCCTGAAGTAAACCATCGTAAAGCCGGTGAATGTGCCAATCCGTGTCGGCCATTTCTCGTCCTCGTTCGTTGAGAGTTACAAGCAATTCTGCAGGAGCGTCCTCTGCGGAAGGCAAATAGGTTCCTCCATGCGGCTGTGCTAAAATAACTGGACTGCTTCCATCTATAATATTGACTGGAGTCATGCAACCTCTAATTTCGGAAACATAGCTTTACCGACGGCTTTAATCAATTTTCCATTCCGAATCAGGATTGCGGCATTTTCCAGATCTGGAGCTAGAAAACGGTCTTCCTCGAGAAATGATACTTTTTCACGCAATTCAGTTAGGACTCGATTCAGGCATGAACTTGTGGTAAGAGGTGCAAGGCTCGCTTTGCGAAACTCTAAACCCTGCCCTGCCGTAATCAGTTCAATGCCGAGGATTCGGCCAAGATTATCATTCATTGTCAGCAGGCGTCGTGCAGCATGTGTAGCCATCGAAACATGATCTTCCTGGTCTGCACTGGTCGGAGTGGAGTCAGTTGAACATGGATTGGCGAGGTGTTTATTTTCCGACATCAATGCAGCGGAAGTTATTTCGGCCACCATAAATCCGGAATTAACACCTGCGTCCGGAGACAAAAAAGGAGGTAAACCAAAATTGAGTTTAGGATCAACCATCAGCGCAATTCGCCGTTGAGTAATTGCCCCTATTTCGGCCAGCGCTAATGCCGTTTGATCTGCCGCAAAAGCGACGGGTTCCGCGTGAAAATTACCTCCCGAAACAATCTGTACCGGAATTGAAGGTTCACCTGCGAAGAGAACCAGCGGATTATCCGTCACGGCATTAGCTTCGATGGCCAGAGTACTTGCCGCCTGACGTAATAAATCTATACAGGCACCTGTTACCTGAGGTTGACAACGGATACAATACGGATCTTGAACTCGTACATCCCCATCAAGGTGAGATTCCCGGATTTCTGAATCCTGCATCAAATTCCGCAGTGTTTGCGCAGCGTCGATTTGTCCAAGGTGTCCGCGTAAATTTTGAATGTCTGGATGAAACGGAGCGGTCGAAGCCATGGCTGAGTCTGTTGAAAGTGCCCCTGTTATCAATGCACCTAGGGCGCACCTCCAACCCTCAAACACTCCCGCTAAAGCTAATGCTGTGGAAACTTGTGTCCCGTTTATCATGGCCAAGCCTTCCTTTGCTCCCAAAACCAAAGGTTCACGCTTAATTTTCTGTAAGACTTCTGCTCCAGAAAATATTTGACCTTTATAAATCGCTTGTCCTTCTCCGATTAAAACAGCTGTCATGTGTGCCAGCGGAGCAAGATCTCCGGAGGCTCCTACCGAACCTTGTGCTGGAATAACCGGGCTTACTCCATGTTCCAGCAGTACCTCAATTTGTTCAATTACTTTCCAGCGGACACCTGAAGCACCTCTTCCTAGCGAAAGGAGTTTGAGTACCATCACCATACGGACAATGTTTTCCGGAAGCGGCTCACCGACTCCGCAACAATGTGAGAGAATCAGGTTTCTTTGCAGACGCTCGGTTTGTTCCGCAGGAATACGAATACCAGAAAGTTTGCCGAATCCAGTGTTTATTCCGTAAATCGGAGCATCGGCATTAGCTGCTTTTTCCACAAAACCAGCAGCCTTTTCGACAGCTTGTTTTGCTTCTGGATTTAAGGTCACAGACCGACTTTCCCAATAAATTTGAGATAAATCAGTCAAACTGACTTTTCCCGGAGTGAGATTTAAACTCATAATGTTTATCCAATAATTATGTTTTATCAGTCACGAATTTGCGTTGACAAGCATTTTTTCAAGTGGATTGTCTCCTATTCGATAGGCAAGTTCTGCGGGTTGATCTACGTTCCATAGTGCAAGCTCAGCTTTTTTACCCACTTCAATTGTACCGACTTCACCGCCTATTCCCAAGGCTTGGGCCGCAACACGGGTTACTCCCGATAAAGCTTCTTCCGGAGTCATGCGAAAAAGTGTGCAAGCCATGTTCACGCAGAGCAGAATCGAGGTCATCGGAGATGATCCAGGATTGCAGTCAGTCGCAATCGCGATAGGAACTCCAGCTTGATGCAGTGCTTTTAGCGGTGGAAACTGAGTTTCACGCAGAGTGTAAAATGCTCCAGGAAGCAGAACTGCAACAGTTCCGGATTTGGCCATTGCTTGAACTCCGGCTTCGTCAAGATATTCCAAATGATCTGCGGACAAGGCTCCATAATTTGCAGCAAGAGCGGCTCCTCCGAGATTTGAAAGCTGTTCCGCATGGAGTTTCAGTGGTAAGCCTAAAGCTCTTGCTTTGTCGAATACCCTTGAAATTTGCTTAGTCGAAAATGCGATATTTTCACAAAAGCCATCCACTGCATCTGCTAAATTATCTGCATGCACAGCAGGTAAAACATCCTTGCATACATAGTCTATGTAAGCATCCGCATTGCTCGTAAATTCAGGAGGAATTGCATGTACTCCGAGGAAGGTTGTTTTCACACGTACATTTCGTTCCTGGCCTAATTTACGTGCTACACGTAGCATTTTTATTTCGGTTTCGAGATCCAAACCGTAACCTGATTTTATCTCAACAGTCCCGATTCCTTCCGCAAGCAGAGCATCGAAACGCGGTAGAGATTGTGTGAATAATTCTTCTTCTGTGGCAGTACGTGTTGCTTTTACCGTGCTTAAGATCCCTCCTCCGCTTCTAGAGATTTCTTCATAACTTGCACCCTTCAGCCGTAGTTCAAATTCAGTAGCGCGGCTTCCTCCATAAACCAGGTGGGTGTGACAATCAATCAGCGCAGGAGTAAGCAAACGACCCTCTAAATTTTTTCCCGGAAGAGAGCGGAATTCCTCCGGCAGATATTTTTCCGGTCCGACCCACTGAATCAGACCTGCTGAAATAACTACTGCACCATTTTCGATCAAACCATATGGTTTGTCCGGGGTCATGGTGGCGATTTTGGCGTTATTATAAAGAGTAGAAAATGTCATTACAGGTTCCTGTTAACTTCTTCAATCAGTTTTTGGTTCACGTCTCAAACCAATATAAGCTTCTATGATGCTTGTGTCCTGCCTCGCTCTTTCAGCAGTACCTCGCCAGGCGACAGTACCGGATTCCAACACTGTCACATCGTCCGCAACTGAAAGGGCTTGTTGAGTATTTTGCTCCACTAACAGGATCGTCATGCCCTCTCTCTGTAGTTGCTGAAGAGCGATGTAGCAATCTTCCACCATCCGCGGCATAAGCCCAAGTGAAAGTTCGTCAAGTAATAATAGTCTTGGTTCTGCCATCAAAGCGCGGCCAATGGCCAGCATTTGCTGTTCGCCTCCGGATAGTAAACTGGATTCCTGCTTTAAACGATCACCAAGTCGTGGAAACAGCGTTAACACCCGTTCTAAATTTCTTGAGATATTTTCTTTTGGTTGGGAGTAGCCGCCGACTTCTAAATTGTCTCTAACCGACAAATCCGCAAACAAACGTCTACCTTCAGGCACAATAGCGACTCCCAGCCGAACCCGTTCTTTAGTCGGAACTTGATCCAACCGCTCTGAACTAATCTGGATGCTGCCTGATTTGACCTGTACATGTCCAGCAATAGTCATCAAAGTAGTAGATTTTCCTGCCCCATTTGCGCCGATCAGTGCATGAATGCTTCCTTCACGAACGGTCAAATCCAGTTCATGTACCACGGTCAAAGAGCCGTAACCGCAAGAGAGTTTCTCAATTTTCAGCATGAACGGTTCCTTGACCAATGTAGGCTTCCAGCACAGAGGGTTGATTTAACACAGTTTCAGGAATACCTTCAGCGAGCTTACGCCCATTATCCAAAACCACCAGTCTGGAGCAGATGCGCCGTACTTCGGCGAGGTTATGTTCTATGAGTAAAATTGTTTGTCCCTGACGGTTAAGTTCTACCAGGATGTCAGCAAATGCGCTAGCCTCGACCTGATTCAGGCCGGCTAGAGGTTCATCAAGCAATAACATTCTAGGTCGCAGAGCCAGGACACGTGCTACTTCCATACGCTTAAGGTAACCCAACGGAACAGCATTTGGAAATGAATCTGCAGCATCTTCGATTCCTACCATCGCTAGCCATTTCAAACTTTCCCGCAATGCTTCCCTGCGTTCGACACGAAACATCGAACGCCACGGATGAAGAGTTTGTTTTGCTCCAGCAGCAAGGGCAACGTTTTCAACAAGTGTCATTTCCCGGAATGGTCTTACTAACTGTTGCGCAAATCCCAGGCCCTTACGTACTCTAGCATGTATCGGCAGGTTATTGAGCAATTCTCCTTCCAGATCAATTTCCCCCTTATTTGACCGAACCACACCTGTTATAACTCTCAACATTGTCGTCTTACCCGCACCATTTGGACCTATCAAACCAAGGATTTCTCCCTGAATCAAATTCAGCGAAACCTCTTCAAGTGCATGTACACCTCCGAACCGTACAGAGATATTTCGGATGTCCAGCAAACTCATTGATTCTCCTTCAACGCAAAATATTTTTTGCTTTTAAGGAACAAATTTTGGGCTAAACCAGCCAGACCTCCAGGGCTGAAGCGCATTACGACAAATAGTAAACTTCCGTAGAGCAGGAGTTTGTAGTCACCGATGAACTGAAACCACTGGGGTAATACACTCAGCAATGCCGAGGCCAGGATAACCCCCAGGATTGACCCGTTGCCTCCAATGACAACCATCGCCAACAACGTTATGGATTCAACAAAAGCAAAACTGTCTGGAAAGATGAAGCGGACATGGTGAGCATAAAGTCCTCCGGAGAGACCAGCCAACGCTGTACCGAGTGCGAAGGCGATCAGTTTGTAGTGCGAAGCATCCAAACCTAGCATCCTAGCTGTATCTTCGTCTCCAGAAACCGCCTCGAAAACATAACCCATCCATGATCTGCGGATTTGAAAACTCAACAAAGCCACTAAAATTACGCATCCTAAAACCAGTGCAAGAAAACCTAACTTTCCAAACCCTGGATCAGGAATCGAAGAAATTCCTAACTCACCACCAAGCCATTCCTGTTCACGTACCACTCCAAGGAAAACGAAGTTAACACCCATTGTAGTGATGGCCAGGAAATCATGTCGAACCCTCAGGCTTGCGAGTCCAACCATGACACCAAATGTGCCTGCGAGCAGCATTCCAGCCAAAAGAGCAACGAAAAAAGGTGTATCAGCTTTTGTCAAAATACTTGCTGTATATGCACCTATGCCGACAAAAGCGACATGTCCCAAGCTCACCTGACCACAAAATCCCGTAATCAGATTAAGGCTTAAACTGCCAATTATGCTGATACCCATGAAAGTGAGGAGACTGATTTCATATCCCATTTCAGACTCCCCGAAACATACCCTGCGGACGCACCATCAACACAAGGATCAAAAAAACAAAAGCAATCGCGTCTCGGTTCAGCACGTTTCCAAGGTAAATTGTACCATAGGATTCCACCACACCTAGCGCAAGTGCCGCAACAAGTGTTCCCCGGACACTACCAAGACCTCCAAGTACAATTATTGCGAGTGCTTTGTAACTTGGTACACTCCCCATCGTCGGTTCTACAAGGTTGTTGAGAATACCGACAATCATGCCTGCTGTGCCTGCCAGAGCAGAACCAATGAAAAAATTGAAATAGCGTACTCGAATAGGGTCGATTCCGAATGATTCCGCCATCTGAGGATCTGTTACTGTGGCCCGCCAGGCGAGTCCTAACCGTGTGCGGCTTGAAAGCCAGGCAAGTCCTCCTATTAAAATTATGCTGACAAGGATGGTTACCCACTCTCCTTCCCGCAGATACAGACCGCCGAGGGGGAGCATTTGTTGAAGAGGGGGATTGGTATAGGACACTCCGTATGAACCGAAAAGTATTCGGTACAATTCCTCCATCGCAATGAACAGGCCAATGGAGGCAATCAAAGGGACAAATGGAGGTTGATCCAGAATAGCTTCATAACACAAGCGGTAGATAATTACGCCTAAAATACCCACTCCAAAAGTGGCAACGATTCCACTCAACATCAAACTTCCGGAACTGTTGTATACCAAAACACCGAAGTATCCGCCCAAGGTATATAGGCCGGCGTGGGCTACATGCAGGATACGTAACAATCCGTAAACTAGGGTCAAACCAACAGCAACCAAGGCATATATACTGCCTTGCAGAAGACCTTGAAGAAAAAGTTCTAGATAAAGCATCTGTCAGGAAAATGAGGAGAATGGGAAGCATAACCATCTTCGTCTGCTTCCCTCAAAACAATTTTAAATCAAGACTCAGGTGGAGCCAGTAGGGTTTGATCACGGATTTCAGAATGGTAATGCCAGCCACCATTACGGACAATCTGAACCTGCACGTTCTTGCGGACTTCTCCGAGAGCGTTGAATGAAATATGCCCTGTGGCAGCAGTGAGTTGTGTTTGTGCGATAGCATTTCTGATCGCCTTCGGATTACTGGTACCGGCTATACGTAAAGCTGCAATTACGACATTCAGGGCTGTATGTCCTGAAGCAGCCACCATGTCGACTTTGTTTCTGGTTAGTTTCTCATATTCTGTAATGAAGGAACGAGTTTCCGGAGAATTCGAATCACGATCAAGTGAAGTAGTAATGATCACACCTTCTGAGGCAGCTCCTGCTATTTTAATGAACTGTTCGGAATCATATCCTTCTTGCCCAATTATAGGTACAGTCACACCACCAGAACGGAGTTGATTGACTAAAGGTCCTGCTGTGAAAAAATAACCTGAAGCGTAAATCGCGTCCGGTTTGTCTGCTCTAACCTTAGCTACTATAGGACCAAATTGTCGGTCGGGAATTGAATACTCATATTCGTTAATAATCTCTATTCCAAAGTTTGCTGCTTCAGCCTTGAATCCTGCGGCAAGCGACTTACCGAAGTCGTTCTTAAGAGTGATGACAACTACACGTTTGAGCTGCATAGTTTGGCCAATTAGTAATGCTCCAGCACGTCCCTGTACCTCGCCCATGAAAGAAGTACGGAAAACATATTTACCGGCACGTGTGATTCCCGGATGAATTGCATAGGCTGAGATATATGGAATCCCAGCGGCTTGAAAGACTCCTGCTGCGGCTCGTGTAGAACCTGAATAACTTCCTGATACTGCCACTTTGACACCATCCTTTTCAATCAAGCGGTTGGCAATAGGGACGGCTTCCTTAGGTGATGCCTGGTCATCATAGATTACCAGCTCAATCTGTTTGCCGTTAATACCACCGTTTGCGTTTGCTTGATTCACCGCAAGCTTAGCACCGTTGAGAGCTGACTCCCCATCTGCTGCTGCAAATCCCGTCAGGGGGACGTTGAAGCCGACTTTAACTGTGTCTGCCCAAGCTATTCCAAAAAACATGAAAAGTGCTAGGATTGAAGAAATAATAATTTTGAGTTTCATTTATACCTTTTGAATTGATTGAAATAAAATTTAACAGGCCAATCTTTAGCCGTTATTTAAGTTATGGTACTGCTGTTTTTAGGTTTACGAGTAAGGTGCCTCCTTTAATTTAAGTGTATAAAGTTAGAGTTTTTAGTAACTCTTCCTTGCTACAATAATTCAAATAATTTTAAAATACGAATTAAGTAAACGTATGTTTTTATCAAGTATATGTACATACATAATAAAATTATGTCAATACAAAATAATATTTATATTTAAACGTTATTCTTTTGAGAAGCCTAAAATATTGTCCGTTTTCTGGAGAAACAGGAGAAGAACTCTAAGCATATTTAGAACTCAACAGATCGAAGACGATTCTCCATCCAACGCATTGCGGATGAGATGCAGAGGATCAGAACGAAATACTCCAGAACAAGGAAGGTATATATTTCTAGTGGGCGGTACTGACTCACAACCAGTTCGTCGGCCCTGCGGGTGAGTTCAGTCAAGCCGATCACGGACACCAGTGATGACATTTTCAGCATGTAGACAAACTGGTTGCCAATGGCCGGGAGGACGACTCTGATTGCCTGTGGTAAAATAACCAGCCGCATTTTTTTCCAGTAGTTCAGCCCCAGCGAATCAGCAGCATCATGTTGGCCACGTCCAATTGATTGAATCCCGGCCCGGAAAATTTCAGCCTCAAATGCGCTGTCGCACAGGGCAAGTCCCAGAATTCCCGCAGAAAAAACTTCTAATCTGATACCCAGGGCTGGAGGTAATCCGT